>CBFGVZ010000112.1:0-11997 GCA_965652315.1 uncultured Saprospiraceae bacterium
CCTCGATTTCCTCCACATTCTCCACATATTTATATTTCTTTGATCATCTCAAAAACACAGCCCCCACATATTCTGTTATACATCCTATGTCGTACGAGAACCTTTTGAAGCAATTCCGGAAGACCCGGAAATTAACAGAATCCATCTGCGAACCACTGGCCATAGAAGACTACGTGGTGCAACCCATGACCAAAGTCTCTCCTCCCAAATGGCATCTGGCTCATACCACCTGGTTTTTCGAACAGTTTATCCTGACCGACTATCAGCAAGGCTATCAGGTGTTTGATGCCGATTTCACTTTTTTGTTCAACAGCTATTACAACAATAAAGGAGCCAAAAGCCTGAGACACCACAGGGGCTTTATGACAAGGCCTACCGTGACAAAAATCATGCAATACAGGGCGCATGTGACCGACGCCATCGTTCTCATGCTCACTAAAGAAGTGAATGATACCGTGCTGGCGCTTATAGAAATCGGCATCCACCACGAACAGCAACACCAGGAATCACTGGTATATGATATAAAGTATATCCTGGGTACACAGCCTACCTTTCCCGCCCTGGGGCCCCAATACGAACCCGAAGCCGTAGCAACCGACATAGAATGGATCAACGTACCTGGAGGATTGTACGACATTGGACATCGTGAATCCACATTTAGCTTCGATAACGAACAGCCCGTGCACCAACGGTATCTGGATGATTTTTCGATTCATAATCGATTGGTCACCAATGGAGAATTTCTGGAATTTATGGAAGACGGGGGGTATAAGGATTTCAACCTGTGGCTGGATGAAGGTTGGCATTTTGTCCAGAAAAACTCTGTTAATCACCCCTTGTACTGGCACCAAAAGGATGGAGAATGGTGTCACTATACCTACACCGGGCTTCAAAAAATCGACCCGCAAAAGCCCGTGATGCACCTCTCATTTTATGAGGCCAACGCGTTCGCCGAATGGAAAGGAATGCGGTTACCCACGGAATTCGAATGGGAAATAGCCGCTCCACAATTGGAATGGGGGCAACTGTGGGAATGGACCTACTCCGCCTACCTGCCCTATCCCGAATACACCAAAGTGGCAGGGGCCCTCGGAGAATATAACGGCAAATTTATGCTCAATCAAATGGTATTGCGAGGAGCCTCTGTGGCAACTCCAGCCGGTCATCAGAGAATCACGTACCGCAACTTCTATCACGCTTCGTCCCGGTGGATTTTTTCCGGAGTAAGACTGGCCAAAAAGTAAAAAAATGGACGAGTTTCTGAATCACGTCAAGAACGGACTTTCTCAAAAACCCAAAAGATTGTCCTCCCGCTATTTTTACGATCATCTGGGCGATCGGCTTTTTCAGCAAATCATGGAACTGGAAGCGTATTATCTGCCCGAATGTGAACTGGACATTATAGAAAATAAAAGCGATGCCATCGCACGTAAAATAGCCGCCCAACACAGTCAATTACAGATTGTCGAATTGGGAGCTGGAGACGGGAGCAAGACAAAACATTGCCTGGATGCTTTTTACCCCCATTTCCAATCCCTGGAATTTGTTGCGCTGGACATTTCACCCGCAGTATTGGAATCCAACCAGACAGCAATTATGAGCCTCCAAAAGCCCATCCAGTACAAGAACATCTCAGGGGATTATTTTAAAACCTTCCCGGATTTGGGTGCCCCACCATCGGGTCGACTGGTCATGTTTCTGGGAGCGAACATCGGTAATTTTACGCTCGATCAGGCGATCGAATTTTTACAGTTTATCAGTTCGAATTTACAGCCCAATGACTTTGTCCTTGTAGCTTTTGACCTGGTAAAACATCCCCGCAGAATCCTGGAGGCATACGACGATGACCGTGGTATCACCAAGGATTTCAACCTCAATATACTCGCCAGGATGAACAGAGAACTCGGTGCAAATTTCGACCTGACGCGATTCGATCATTTCCCGTTTTACAATCCCGTCATTGGCCAGATGCGCAGTCATATTATAAGCCTCGAAGAACAGGACATTATCTTAGGCGATGGGACTACCTTCCATTTCGAAGCCTGGGAAGCCATTCATACCGAGATTTCTAAAAAATACACCCTGAATGAAATCAATACTTTAGCCACTAAAAGCCGGTTGGATCGGTCGGAAATTTATTTTGATGCCCACCAGGATTATGCTTTTGTACTTTTCAAATCACGGGTTGAGTCCTGATAGATTCCAAAGGGTGTGAAGTCTGGTGGAATTTTGATGTTTTACAAACGGAATTTTTCATACTTTGGAATCTGGAAGTTAGCAATTGGGTTGCCCGAATTGATCGGGCCCGGCAAATGGAATATTAATGCAAGAAATAGAGCGAAAATTTTTAGTCAGATCGGACGATTACAAAAGTGCAGCACAAAGCCGTACCAAAATCGCTCAGGGTTATCTGAACAGCCATCCCGACCGTACCGTCCGGGTGAGGATCCGAAATGAACATGGATTTTTGACCGTGAAAGGAAAACCCAATGCTTCCGGACTGACCCGGTTCGAATGGGAAAAACAAATCCCCCTGGCAGAGGCTGAGGCCTTACTACATCTCTGTGAACCTGGTATCATAGAGAAAATCAGGTATGAGATATCAGTCGCTGATCACACCTATGAAGTGGATCGTTTCCTGGGAGCCAATAAAGGATTGACCGTCGCCGAGATTGAATTGGGCTATGAAACTGAAGCTTTTCAAAAACCGGACTGGCTGGGAAAAGAGGTGACGGGTGAGGTAAAATATCACAATGCGGAACTCAGCAAAAATCCATACCAAAATTGGTAGGATTTCTACCACTCTGAATTGTATATTATTTCAAATTTACTTCACCTATTATCCGGGCTAGTTCACTCTGCTTTTCTCATCCTCCAATCCCGTCGATCGTTGTCTGGTCTTAATCTTATTATTCCCAAGTGCGTATGAAAAACTCAACTTCACCTGCTGACTGTCCCAATTGCCCCGGGTATAGAAGTAGAAATCTTCCACATCGCTGTAGGATTCCCAGCCCATGGAATTGAACAAGTCGTCAACAGCCAGCTTCAAAGTCGCCTGACCGTTGAATAACTTTTTCTGCACCCCGGCATTGACGCCCCATTGCTGTTTCGAGATAAACTGTCCACCCCAGATCGTGGGCGAGTTGTAATACCCGTTGAGTTCCAGGGAAAATTCTCCGGGAAGGGTGAAGGTATGCTGTGAATAAACCTGAACAGAATTAATGTGGAGTTTGATATTTTCGGTCTGGTTCTTCAGTCTTTCGGCTTCCCGGTAATACCAGTTAGCATTGGTATAGGCAGACCACCAGTCCGTTATGGGTATCGTTCCGCTGATGTTGAGTGAAAAATCTTTTTGCGAAGCCAGATTCCGGTACGTCTGATAGGCGGTATTGCCTGCTCCTATATCGATGAGTTGTGTAATCAGGTCTCGCGTATGAGCATAGGACAGTGAAGTCGTGATAATATGATTCCATGTATGGCTCACCTGCACCTTCCGGGTGTACTCGGGTGACAGAAAAGGATTGCCTTTCTCAAAGGTCAGCTCGTCCAATTTAAATTCAAAGGGATTCAGTGAACTGTAATTGGGCCGGTTGATTCTGCTGCTATAATTCAATTGCAGAGCATTTTTATCATTAAGATCGTAGGTAAATCCCACGGATGGAAATAAATCGGTATAATTTCGTTCTACATCATCCTGTCCGGTTTCTATCCGACTTTCCAGGATTCCCCGCGAATAAGTATGTTCGACCCGCAGCCCTGCCTGCAGTCCCCACTTACCGATCTTTTTATTATAACTCCCATAGGCTGCATAAACCTGTTCGTCGTAGGTAAAATCATTGGACCGCTCATCATCCGGCATCCTTACCTCTTCGATTATATTGAAAAAATTGAAGGTGTTGTCGGTCAGGACCCTGGACCACTTTAATCCGGTACTGAATGTGCCTTCCCACAGAGGTTGTTCATAGTCACTCCTGAGTGTAAAAATATGAATATCGGAAGGGGCCTGGATAAAATAATTTCGCTCCCGAAGAATCTGCTGCTCTGTTCCATCGAGGTAGGTGTTGGGCTGATCCTGATCGTTTTCCCGGGAAAAATAACCGTAATCTGCGTCAAAATTCAGCGACTGATCCCGGTCACCGGTAAATTTGTAATTGAGGTTGTAGTTTGTATTACGGCTGTCACTATATACTCCGCCCCCGGACAATAGAATGCTGTCAATAACAGTTTGACCCTGTGTACGGATCAGGGCCCTGGATTCCTTATTCCAGTCCCACTCATTGGTATTGCCATTCACCATTACACCCAGAATACTATTGGAGGAGAGTTGATAATCGAGACCACCGCGAAAATTCCATCCGGAACCTAAAGAAAGCTGTTCCAGATCCTGATCGATGATCATTCCGTTCTGTTCCCGATAGAGGATCTGATCATTCGGCCATTCATTGCGGTAATAGGTCAATGCTCCGAATAAATTGACCTTACCGGTTTTGTAATTGGTATTCACTGATCCGTTGTAACGTGCCTTCTTGCCCTGTGCATAGCTCATCGCTACATTGGCATTGTACCCTTCGCTTTGGTTTTTGCGCAATACAATGTTGATGATACCAGCGTTTCCTTCCGCATCGTACCGGGCAGAGGGCTGGGTGATCAGTTCGATGTTCTCAATATCCTCTGAAGGCAATGATTTCAGATAGTTGGCCAGCTGATCGCCGCTCAGAGGGGATTTCTTTCCGTTGATATAGATCCGAACTCCCGATTGTCCCAGCAGACTGATATTATCGTTTTGATCGACCATCACGCCAGGAGACTTGCGCAGTAATTCCAGGGCGTTGTTGCCCGCAGAATTGATACTGCCCGCTACGTTGACCACCATTTTGTCGGGATGCACTTCGAGCAGTGGTTTGCGAGCCGTCACCACTACCTGATCAAGTGTTTCCCCCTGAACGGAAAGCGCGATGGAACCAAAATCTTTGCTCCTGCTGCTTTCATTCAGATCAAATGGTTGTGATCGATAGGTTTGTAAACCTACGTAAGTTACCTCCAGATAATACTGGCCGGCCTGGTCCGTGCCGATGGTAAAGTCCCCGTTTTCTTCACTGTAATTCATCCGTACCACAGCGGAATCTGATACCTGATACAGAACAGCATTGGCATAGGATACCGGTTGTGAAGAATCGTCCTGCAGGTTTCCGGTAACTTCATATTCGGTCTGGCTTTGTAATGAAAATGAATTGAGGATCAATAGAAAAATAGCTGGTAAAAATCTCATGGATTAAGGTTGTTTGATAAAAAATAGCTGGTAGTTTGTATTGCCCGGATCGGCTTTCCCTTTCCGGTCATTTTTAGTCTTGCTAGGACGGACTGGTGTAACAAAAAGTTTCATCGCTTGTAGATAGAAATATCGCATTGGTCGAGGATTTAGATATATTCGGGTTATCCACGATTTTTATGAATGCTTTTGGTTTATTAAACCAGAGTATATATGGTACAGATGCAAGAACCGAATGTAGCCGAAGGTGAATAATTCGGGTTAAGCAACCCTCCCCCACCGGAATTTATCGTCAAGACCATCCTGAAATGTGCACTCAGTAATTAAGTAGGATTACCACTCCAGTGGAGCGGATTAAATAGGATTGGAAAGTCTTTTAATTAAAACACAACCTATGTTAAATAGCGTAATTTCTCGTCCATAATTTTGAATTTGATTCTTTGATATTTTATCTTTATCCTATGCAAATTATCCAGGACCATGAAAAATCTTACCTCCTACCATCCGACTGATCCAGGTGGACTTTCCAATCCGGTAACTCTTCGAAATACCCTAACGGATCAAAACGTAAATCAGAATTTTCCCCGGGATCGGAGTGGATGATTCCAAAACGGGTTTAATTACCGTATTGCCAAATGACCGGCAAAGTGACCCAGGTAAGACCAGCAAGGATGCCAGGAACCCACTGGTCTGCCTTTCCGGGCCCGCCGGAATGCAGATCGTGGCCCCTCCCAATTTCGGAGGTGAATCGTTTTGGCAAAGGTAGGTAGCCGAATTAAGTCTTTTCGATAAAGACGGCTTAGAAAACCCGAATTCAGCCAGATGAGACCTATTGGTACTATCATTTTAACCTGTTCATTTAACCTAATCTACCATGAATCATTTTACACTAACGTTTATATGCGCTTTAATTGGCCTTGCTTCTTTACCGGCTGCGGGGCAGCTCAACCGGACGTATAACGGATGGGGGAACCATTTCAATGAACCAGAATGGGGATCTGTTGGCAGTCTGTACCAGATGAAAACCATCGGGTATGCGGATGGCATTTCCGAACCAGGAGGACAGGACCGTCCATCCCCGCGTACGATCAGTAATGCGCTGTTTCAGCAGAATTCCCTGATCAACGATTACCTGGGCCTTAGCGCCTATACCTGGCTGTGGGGCCAGATCATTGACCACGATATCACGCTGACGCCCGACCATCCTACAGAAACGATGGAGATCGTTATTCCATCCGATGATCCGTACATTCAGCAGGGTGGTGAGGCGGACTACATCATTCCACTCCGGCGGATGGATTACGATCTTTCCACGGGTACTTCGCCAGATAACCCTCGTCACCAGATCAATGCACTGACCGCTTTCATCGACGGTTCCATTGTATATGGCTGCAGCCAATCCCGATGTGATTGGCTCAGAACAAAGAAAAATGGAAAACTAAAAATGACCTCAGATAACCTCTTACCCTTCAATACCCTGGACGGCGAACAGGATTCGGAGGTGGACCCTGGTGCACCACCGATGGATATGGCTTTTCCGACGGTCAAAAAGTGGTTCGTCACAGGGGATGTCCGGACCAATGAAAATGTAGTACTAACTGTCCTCCAGACTATACTGGCCCGTGAACACAACCGCTTATGCGATTCTCTTTCCACGCAATTCCCGCATTGGTCGGACGAGCAATTGTTTCAAAGGGCACGGAAACTTGTCGGTGCCGAAATGCAGGCCATCACCTACAATGAATGGCTACCCATAATGGGTATCGATCTACCCGAATATCAGGGGTATAATCCGAATATCGAACCCAACATTTACAATGCCTTCAGTACTGCTGCATTTCGCGTAGGACATACCCTGCTCAACAGCCTGATCGTACGCATGGACAACCAGGGAAATTATATGCCCCAGGGAGATTTGTTGTTACGTGATGCCTTCTTCAACCCCGACCGGATCATGGAAGTGGGTGGTATCGAGCCCTATGTCCTGGGCCTGGCTACCACCGTCCAGCAGGCTTTTGACTGTAAAATGATCGATGATGTGCGTAATATGCTGTTCATACAGCACGGAGCCCAGGTCCGCGATTTGGCTTCCATCAACATTGTCCGGGGCCGGGAGCGGGGTCTGCCGGATTACAATACGGTGCGACAGGATTTTGGAATGGCACCCGTAAAAGATTTTTCCGACATCACCTCCAATATCGAGATGGGTAAAAAACTGAAAGCATTGTACGGGAATGTCAATAATATCGATGCCTGGGTCGGAATGCTGGCAGAGGATCATACCGTTGGCGGCCTGTTTGGTCCCACGATTGAAAAAATCCTGGAAGTACAGTTTATCGCCCTCCGGGAAGGGGATCGGTATTACTATGAAAATGATCCGGCACTCAACAGTACCGTAAAGGAATGGATCAGTCGCACCACACTTTCGGACTTAATTCGCAGAAATTCCACGGTTGATATCATTTCGGATCATGCTTTTGTGGCCGGACCACTGACCTCTACCAGTGAATTGGCGGTAGAAACCAATATGTCAGTGCAGGCCTATCCCAATCCGGTATCACAACACCGGATATCAGTGCGCATAGGTGTCTTAAACCGGACCGTGGCGGATCTCAACATTATGGACCTCAATGGACATTCAATCATCCACAGGGATCTGGAATTGTATGAAGGGACCAATACCTTGTCCCTATCTTTACCATACGATATGGCCGCGGGCAATTACACCCTTTCGATACAAACTGAGCATGGTCAGGTCAACAAATCTTTGGTGGTGCTTTAGCCCGAAACACTCACCACATACAGTCCAGAAAAGTTGCATATTCAGATTTTCTTTCATTTGGGTATCCGAAGCACGCTGATTCCGGAATGCATTGAAATTTCCAGAGCGTGTTGAATATTCCCCCTATCTCATTCTCCTATCCGGACTTCGGCCACTAGCTTGCCTTCCAGATCCTCTATTTGCAATACCCCTGCTTCTTCAGTAAGATCAGCGGTCAGCACATGGTTGTTCGAATTCACAATCACCGGAAAATGAATTTGTTCATCTGCTTCATGGATCACATGTCTGTGAAGATGCCCAGACAGCATCACCTGTACGCCGGCCTCATTGAGGATGGGGACAAATTTTTCCAGGATTTCCATCTCCCCATGCCATCCACCGAAAGGGGGCATATGACAAATGGCTATTTTGTATTTGGCGTTCCGGAAAGCGGGTGTTCGGACGACACGTGCCAGCCATCGAGCCTGCCTGGTGCGGTATTCATCCATGACCACGATACCGCTGTACTCCAGATCACTGTCTGGTTTATCCTCCCCGCAGTCCAGCACTACAAAAGCTGCGTCGCCGTGACGGAACATAAAATACAATTCTCCGGTTGGTGTCGGAAAATATTTCGGGTACTCGACGGCAAAAGGACCGCGTGTCTCATGATTCCCCCGCGAATAAAAAAACGGCATTTCACTCGCGAAACGCTCAATAGCGGTCTCCATAAAATCTTCGTACATCTGATCTTCGCTGAGCATCATACTGGTCATGTCTCCGTTGAACACCACAAAATCACGGCTTTCCAGATCGGCTATATCGAGCAGTTTGTTCATCACCTCATTGCGTCCATGGATGTCATTGATCATAACAAACCGTGTCTGATTTGCCGGGCCGAGTGTTGAAAATTCCAGAGGCTGCTGGCGATAAACATTGGTCGCAACGATACGCCCATATTCCACATACGCGCCTTCGTGCTTCAACACTTCCTGACTATACACGCGATACCGGTAGCGGGTTCCCGGAGCAAGTCCGGAGAGGTCCACCTGATGCACGGTTCCTACTTTTTTGAATCCATAGTCCGACGCAAAGGTCCGTGGCCGCTCTTCCAGATAAAAATGGGTTGAATCATCCGGGGCCAGTTCGACCCAGGCAACCGCGGGTTTGTTCGTCGTCCAGATGATGGATACGGAGGTATCAGTAAGGGCCTGGATGTAGGGAAGATGGGTGATCTTCAACGGGGTTGCATCCTGGGCTGAAGAGGGGGTGACGAAAAACAGGTACAGCACAAAGGCTAAGATTGAGGTTCGGATTAATCCAGATTGCATAGCTAAATATTGAGCACATCAAATGAACCGCCAATCTAAAGAAAATTTTAATAATTCTGAGGATCGGCAGCTTATCCCATTGTATGGTACACATTCTGCACGTCATCATCCTCTTCGATCAACTCCAGTAATTTCTCTACATCAGCGGTTTGGGTTTCAGTCAAGGGCTTCGTCACCTGCGGAATATACTCAAATCCGGAGGACAAAATCTCAATCCCCCGTTCCTCCAGATAATGCTGGATTTTTCCAAAACTTTCAAACCTGGCATAAATCAGGATACCATCTTCATCCTCAAACACGTCCTCAGCACCGTAATCAATGAGTTCTAGCTCCAGCTCCTCCAAATCGATGTCCACAGGATTGATACGGAAATTGCAGGTATGGTCAAACATAAATACCACCGAACCACTTGTTCCAAGACTACCATTGCATTTATTGAAATAGGACCGGATGTTGGCCACCGTACGGGTATTATTGTCCGTAGCGGTCTCGACCAGGATGGCAATCCCATGGGGTGCATATCCCTCAAACAACACTTCCTTGTATTCGCCCTGATCTTTATCACTGGCTCGCTTGATGGCCCGCTCAATATTGTCTTTGGGCATATTAGCCGCCTTAGCATTCTGGATGACAGCGCGAAGCCGGGAATTGGTTTCGGGGTCAGGTCCTCCTTCCTTCACGGCCATTACAATGTCCTTACCAATCCGCGTAAAGGTCCTGGCCATCGCCGCCCATCGTTTAAATTTCCGTTCTTTTCTGAATTCAAATGCTCTTCCCATAAATGAATTTTGTGGCTGCAAATTTATATCTAACCGATAAATTTTCAAGAAAATATTTTCGGATATACGCTAAGATCGGCTTACGGCAACAGTAGTGGGAATGCCCTGAAGATCCAATGAAAAACGCTTGCCACCGGGGTGATGCGAGCGGTTAGTGCTTTTCATCTGGAGAAAAACATTTGCAGGCAGACCACCGAAAATATTAAAGATTTCTTATTCCATGAATTCTTTGCCCTGATCGCTCAATTGTTCTATTTTTGAGACATTCCATAACAATGAATCGCTTGAAAATCATGAAATCCACATTCTTCAGACCCCACGCACGTATGACGTATATTCTATTCCTGCTCACCTGTAGTCTGCTCACGACCTCCTGGACCCAAAACGCCAAAGGCTACGTGTTCGAAGACACGAACAACAATAGCGTCCGTGATGCCAATGAAAAAGGAATCCGGGGTGTCGGTGTGTCCAATGGAGTTGATATCGTACAAACCAATGCGGATGGTTATTATGAAATCCCGGTGGAAGATGACAACATCATATTCGTGATCAAGCCTACAAACTACCGATTACCCGTCAATGAATACCAGCAACCCCAGTCCTGGTATATCCACAAACCCCATGGTTCTCCCCAGATGAATTTCACCGGTGTAAAACCAACCGGTCCCCTGCCCGCCTCTATCGATTTTGCCCTCATCCCCCAGCAGGAAGAGAAAGATTATGATATCCTGGTTTTTGGGGACCCTCAACCTTACACCCTGGAGGAAGTCAATCATTTTAACAATGGAATCGTTTCCGAGCTGGTAGGCACCAACGACTACCAGTTTGGAATCAGTCTCGGTGATCTGGTGGGTGATGATTTGACGCTGTTCTATCCATACCTCCATTCCATTTCCAGAATTGGTTTACCGTGGTATCACGTACAGGGAAACCACGATATCAATTACGACGCGCAAACCGATGAAATGTCCGATGAAACGTTCGAATCCGTTTTTGGCCCACCCAATTATTCGTTCAACTACGGCAATGTGCATTACGTCATTCTGGATGACATTTACTATCCCGACCCCAGGGATGGCAAGAGCTATTGGGGCGGTTTCCGAAAGGATCAACTGGACTTTCTGGAAAATGACCTCAAGCTGGTGCCCAAAGATTATCTGGTCGTAGTAAGCTTTCACATCCCAATCAAAGAAGGTGGCCAGTTCCGGGATGCGGATCGCAAACGTCTGCTTGATCTGCTTAGTAAATTCCCCAACACGCTTTCTTTGTCCGCCCATACCCATTATCAGATGCACTCCTTCCTGGGGAAAGAAATGGGGTGGAAAGGGAAAGACGCACACCATCACTACAACGTGGGGACGACTTCCGGCGATTGGTATTCCGGTGAAGACGACATTTACGGCACACCCAATTCCCGCATGCGCGACGGGACACCAAAAGGTTACGCCACTTTGCGGATCAAAGGTAATCAGTACGTGTTCGACTACAAGGTTTCCGGATCGGACTGGTCCGATAAAATGCACATCCATTTACCCAAAGTCATGCCACATAAAATCCGTAATCGCGGGCAAATTGTCGTCAATTTCTACCAGGGTTCGGAACGAGACTCACTGTTTTTCCGGGTGAATGAAGGAGACTGGAAAAAGATGAACCATACCCCTATGCACGATCCAGTCATTTCCAAAGTACAGCACGACTGGGACTACAATTATTCCCTGCCCAAAGGCAAAAGGCCTTCGTTTCCAGTAGAATCAACCCACATCTGGCGGGCAGGGCTGCCCAACGATCTTGATCCGGGCGTCCATGAAGTGGAAGTGATGGCGAAGGACTTTCTGGGGAGAACCTATACAGAGACGG
>CBFGVZ010000113.1:0-11909 GCA_965652315.1 uncultured Saprospiraceae bacterium
ATTTGGGTTAAAGGCATTTATGAGGTATGTATGTTCCCTTGAACTTGATGCCCCGTCTTAGATGAGACACCGAACGCAAAAGAAGGTGTTCAGAATGCTTCTGACTATCTAGGGTCTACTCATAAATTCAGAAATTAATTCCCTGAAGTAACGGTTTACGGTGAGTCCTGAAAGGACGATGATGGAACAGCGATGGGTTTCAACCCATCGAAGGGGATCATTACAAGTACTGAGTCCTGAAAGGACGATGGAAATAAAATATCAAAATGCTTCAGTCAGTTTCATATGGTAAAGACTGCAAAATTCTTCCATTTTAAACTGATGTTGAGTGGTATCATGTGCCAGATGCAAAGTTATTGCAAACATATCCAAATTTCCTTGTACTAAAACAAGCTTTATTGTTGGTTATTGTGCTAAATGTCAGCGGGTTATTAAATTACGAGTAGACTCTATCTAATATTTTCACCCTTTATGGTATTATCCGCGATATTTACTTTTACGAGATTATATCCTGTCCCTCTGCTTATATGGGACTGGGCAGGAGTTCTGTTGCGCCATGCCGTATGCGGGAAACCTGCTCGTCCGGTCCCGAAGGTTTTCGGGGGTGAGGAATGAGGAGGTAACGAACCGCTCTACCCGGAAATCTTAAGAAGAATGGCCATTTGGCAATACCCCAGGATATTATGGATGAATATGCTTCCTGGAAGCTTGTGCGAAAAAGAATTATTATTGAGAAAGTCTGGCTTTCACGAGATCAGCGATCGTCTTTCCATCGGCTTTGCCACCCATTTCCTTTTGAGCCATTCCCATCACTTTGCCCATATCTTTCATTGACGTGGCATTGACCTGTGCGATAATAGCGTCCACTCGATCGGCAATTGCAGATTCGCTCATTTGTTCGGGCAAATAGATTTGAATGTGATCAATTTCCGATTTTTCCCGCTCTGCCAGGTCTTCCCGACCTTCCCGCGTGTAGATATCGTAGGACTCCTGGCGACTTTTGATCATTTTTTGGAGGATTTTCAGCTCGCGTTCCTCGTCAATTGCATGGCCGCTTCCATCAGTTTTGGCCAGAAGTATTTCCGATTTAATAGCTCTGAGCGCCCGCAATTTATCTGCATCCTTTGATTTCATGGCCTGCACCATATCTTTTTGCACCCGTTCTTCTAAACTCATTTTGAATAATTTTATCGAATTCTAAAGTTCTACCAGTTCACCTTTTTCATTGGCGCAGATAATCTTATCGGCCATATGGATAAAAAGCCCGTTTCCCACGACACCGGGAATCTGATTCAACTGTATTTCCAGAGTTTCTGGCTCATCGATCAGGCCAAAATCTGAATCGAGAATGAAATTGCCATTGTCGGTTCGGAAAAATCCATCGTCAGATTCACGTAGTGTAGTTTCTCCACCCAATGCCTCAATATGCTTTGCCGTCAGTTGCCAGGCAAATGGCACTACCTCTACGGGAACGGTGAAGGCCCCTAATTGGTTCACCATTTTTGAATCATCTACTATGATAATGTATTGATCGGATATCGCACCTACCATTTTTTCTCGCAATAATGCTCCACCGCCCCCCTTGATCAAATTTTTGTCGGGATCCACTTCATCGGCCCCATCTATGGTGATATCCAGTTTTTTAATTTCGTGCTCCTCCATCAAAGGTATAGACAGTGATTCTGCCAGTTGGCCAGAAGCCTTCGAGGTAGGAAAGCAGACTACATTCAGACCTTCCTGGACACGTACACCCAGTGCACGAATGGCAAATGAGGCAGTAGAGCCGGTGCCAAGACCTACCTTCATGCCGTCCCGGATGTATTCCACGGCTTTTTCACTGACTATTTTTTTTGGATTGATCATTGGATCTGGATTTTCATTATTACGTTGCAAAGTAATTAAACCTCATATTCCCAGGCCAATAAAGCTAAGATATTTTTTTAGGACCCTATATTCAAAAGCATTTTGTTGTAAGTTTTGAGATTCTGGCATACGGCGTTCTATACTGGTGGATAGAGTATAGTCCGGAGTATGCAAGAGTTTGGTCAATTTCTTTTCTCTACCTCGGGCGGATCGGGAATAGTGGGCGGATGGTTTTTAATCTGTTCCAGGACATATTCTATAGCCGCATCCAGTTGTGGATCGATGCCCCGGGCCAACGCAGAGGGATCTTCCGGTACCACAATATCCGGATTCACACCATGGCCTTCGGCAAACCAGGTCTGATCCGGATTGTACATACGGAAAGTCGGTGCAGTGATCATACCACCATCCACCAGGGACGGTGCTCCAGATATGCCGATCAAGCCTCCCCAGGTCTTTGTACCAATCAGTGGACCTAATCCGGATTTTCGGAAATAATCCGGAAATGCGTCTCCTCCTGATCCGGACCAACCATTGATCAACATAGCCTTGGGTCCGAAATGAGCAGTGGGCGGCCATGCCCAGGTCTCACCATCCCTCACATCCCAGTATGCCAATACTGGACGATTCAGGATTTCAATAAATCGATCGGGAATTTGTCCCCCATTGTTGAATCGCTCATCAATGATCAGCCCTTTTTTGTCGATTTGGCCGTAAAACATGCGGACCAGCTCCTCCTGTCCGTCTCTACCGGTGCTGGGCACATATATATACCCGATCTGTCCATCCGATGCCTTTTCCACGTATTGCCTGTTTTTTTCGATCCAGGCCAGATTCCGCAGGCGTAATTCGGAATCCATTGTTTTTACATAAATGGTTCTCGGATGGCTACCGTCTGATTCGGCACTGATTTCAAGTGCTACCGTTTCTTCAGATAGTCCGGCGAATGCCGCGTACGGATCAGTGAATTCGTTTAATTGTACACCGTTTACGCTGAGTATAAAATCTCCTTCCTGTATGTTCAAACCGGGTTCATCCAAAGGAGATCGCACTTCGGTTTCCCACCGGGCTGGACGGATTATTTTTTTGATTTTGTATTGCCCCTGTTCCATTCCCCAGTCGATGCCGAGGTAACCCACCGGAGTAGATTTGGATGATTCCAGATCTCCACCACCCCGATAAGTGTGAGAGGCATTGAGTTCACCGATCAGTTCGCCTATGAGGTAATTCACATCTTCCCGGGACCAGGCGTTTGCCACCAACTGCCCGTATTTTTCTTTCATGTGATCCCAATCCACTCCATGCATCTCCGGATCATAGAAAAAATCACGTTCTATTCGCCAGGCATCCGTGAATATCTGTTCCCATTCCTGGCGCGGGTTTACCCACATCTGCATGTCATCCAGCGGGATGGTTTTTTCTAGTTTCTGTCCCTTGGCTGGTTTGATGAAACCCATTCTCTGCCTGGTGCCGGTCAGGATGTGCTTCTGATCCGCTGTGAATTGATAAAACTGAATGTCTGCGATGACGTCGGATTCCTTTTTTTCGTCTAGATCAAAAAATTGGATTTGGGTTGATCCGCCCTCCTGCCCTGACGCAGGGTACCGAAGATAAAATACCTTATTATTCACCAGTGCCGGTCTGCTGACATTCCCAGGTTTTAAGGGCAGAACGATCATGTTTTGTTCGAGTTGCTCCCATTGGATTTTTGTGGCATCCTTTTCCTCATCCTTACCCGTGCTATCTGCTTTTTCCTGGTTTGATTTGGTGGAGTCGGCAGCTGCTTCTTCTTTTTCTTCATCTGAAGACTTTTTGTCGGAATCCTTCTTCACCGCAACGGTATCATTTTCCGGTAGAAAGGGTGATTTGACTTCATCATTGAGTGGAATTAATGCCAGTTGGGCACTATTGATATACACCCATGAATTATCGAAAGAACTATAGGTCGGAGAAAAACGCTGATTGGTTCTCAGGACCAGGAATTTACCATCTGAAGAAAAAGCCGGCTGATTGCAATCATAAAAACCGGTCGTGATCTGATGGCGTTCTTGCTCCCGGGTGTCAAAGATAAAAATGGCGTTCTGCCGGTTGGTCAGGCTGCGGTGGTAGGTCAGGTATCTGCTGTCCGGTGACCAGTTGATTACAAATCCATCCAGCCCGCCCTGAAACAAATATTTACCCTGATCGACCGTCTGCACCGATTTTGTATCTAAATCAATCCAATGAATTTTCATATCCTGACGGACGAATGCCATTTTCTTACTATCCGGAGACCAGAATAGCTGATAACCGTATCCATTGTCAAAATCAGTGATTTGGTCTGTTTTATTGGATTTGAAATCATGTATATATAATTGATATTCGCCTGTCCTGTCGCTCCAGTAGGCCCATTTTCGCCCATCTGGACTCCAGGAAGGATAGCGTTCGGCTGTACCGGATGCAAGGCTGAGATTTTCGACGACCCCTTTTTCGGCGGGCAGGCTGAAGACCTCCCCTCTGGCTTCAATTAGCACCCGTTGTCCATCAGGGGACGGCCAAACGTTCTGAATCAGGTTCTTCACATTGGTCAGATGTGGCCTGGCCTGGCTGAAGTCGTCGGTCAGCGTGATCCTGACCTTTTGATATTGATGATTGTCCAGGTTTAGTAGATACAATTCACCTCCTGCTTCAAAAACGATTTCTTCAGGGCCGATTTCCGGGTAGTGAATGTCAAATTCCCTGAATCGGGTAATCTGCGTATGAGTCTTAGAGGTCAGATCATAGGCCCAGATATTGTACCTGCGTTCGTTTCCCTGATCGGATAGGTAATAGATGGTTTCCCCATGCCACATTGGTAGTTCGTCATTATAATCGCTTTGATTGATATTTTCGGACTCGCCAGTTTCCAGGTTGTATAGGAAAATGTCTGCGGACATTCCACCCTGGTATCGTTTCCAGGTACGGGAGAGTCGACTTTTGTAGGTGAATGCCAACTGTTTTCCGTCCGGGGAAAAAGAACCGAATTCGGCGTGTTCCAATGGCAGTGCCCTAGGCAAACTACCGTGTGCTGAAATATTGTAGAATTGATTGTATCGTTGCTTGCCGCTGTGCATGGACGATGCCATTAGGATACTATCCCCATCCGGGTGCCAGGCGACCATTCTTTCAGCCATGCCATGGTGCGTCAACCTTTTCGGAAAGCCACCTTCGACAGACAACGTATAAATATCAGTGTTTCCATCGTAGTTTCCAGAAAAAGCGATGCTGGACCCATCCGGTGAAAAACGGGGATATGTTTCAGCGCCCTTTGGTGAACTCAGGCGAATGGCCTGTCCTCCCGATTTGTCGACGATCCAAAGATCATTGGCAAAACTAAATACGATATGGTCTGTCGAAACATCCGGAAACCGGTAAATTCTTTCCTGGGCGATACTGTCGGAGCTATTCATTATCAGCCCTGTCAGGATAATAAGGGAAGTTACGATTGTTTTCATAAGGTCAGGTTTTAGTTTTGTAGCATACATATTGATATATGATGTGGTAATATTATGCAATTTGTACAATAGTGTAACGGTTTAACCTCAATGCAATCTCGGAGAAACCCCGTAAAATTCTTAGAGATTCTCTTATTGTATTTGAATTCCAGACATTGGGTCATCATTTACCGCAAAAAAACTTTTAAACTCTGACTACTGTATACTTCCAATTGTCTTTCCACCTTTCGAAGATTGAACCTCTCACAGCGTGTCCATTGGATCATTACATTCAGTCCCCATTTGTTGTAGACAGTATTCCACTTCTCGTCTCATTACGTCACCGTCCTATGTGCACTAGCAGTACAGATATATCTGCAGGCGAGACACCCGATAACCGGCTAGCCTGGCCGATATTCAGGGGCCGGGCAGCGATGAGTTTTTCACGACCTTCAATTGACAACGAAGTGATACTGGAATAATCGAATTGCTGGTCCAGTTTTACTTCTTCCAGCCTTTTGTGCTTGAGTGCCTGTTCTTCCTCCTTTTTGATATAACCACTGTATTTCATTTCGATTTCTGCACTGGTGATGGCTTCATGATCCATTGTGTCCAGAAATTCATCGAGGCCGGGAAGGTAGGGGCGGATTTTGTCAAAATGAACATTGGGTCGGAGAATCAATGTTTCCAGTTTAATCTTTTGCGACAAGGGAGAGCTGTTGATGGACTCGAGGAATGGATTGATCAAATCCGGATCGATGCTGTATTCTCCGGCAAATTTTTCTATTTTCTGCACGGCCTGGATTTTGCGATTGGCTTTTTCCATACGTTCTTCGATGCCATGCATACCCAGTGCTGCTAATTTCGGAGTAAGGCGGATGTCTGCATTATCCTGGCGAAGCAGGATTCGAAATTCTGCACGACTGGTGAACATCCGGTAGGGCTCATCGGTGCCTTTATTGACCAGGTCATCCACCAGTACACCGATATAGCTTTCATACCGCGTGAGAATAAACGGATCCTTTTCTTCGGCTTTGAGGTGGGCATTGATTCCTGCGACCAGCCCCTGACCTCCAGCTTCCTCGTATCCGGTCGTGCCATTGATCTGTCCTGCAAAGAATAGGTTGTGGACCAGCTTGGTTTCGAGGCTAAGATGGAGTTGTTGTGGAGGAAAAAAATCGTATTCGATGGCGTACCCGGGACGAAACATTTTCACATCCTCGAACCCGGGAATTTTCTTAAGGGCTTTATATTGTACGTCTTCCGGCAGGGAGGAGGAAAATCCGTTCACGTAAATCTCACAAGTGTTTCGACCTTCGGGTTCGATGAACAACTGGTGTCGGTCCCGGTCGGCAAATCGATTGATTTTATCTTCGATGGATGGGCAATATCGGGGGCCTATACCGCGGATTCTGCCATTGAACATAGGGGAATCCTTGAAACCCTTTTTAAGTTCTTCGTGAACTGCTGTAGAGGTATAAGTAATGTGGCAGGGCAACTGGTCGGTCAGGGGTGGAGTATCCAGAAAAGAAAACCGGCCGGCCGGGTCATCTCCCGGCTGGAGTTCCATGCGATCCCAGTGGAGCGACCTTCCGTCCACCCGTGGAGGCGTACCCGTTTTCATCCGGCCACTTTCAAATCCGAGTTCGACCAGTTGGGCAGTTATTCCGGTTGCGGCTTTTTCGCCGGCCCGACCACCCCCCAATTGCCTGGCTCCTATATGAATGATACCATTGAGAAAGGTTCCATTGGTCAGAATGACCGTTTTAGCGGGTATTTGAAGGCCAAGGGAAGTCTGCACTCCCTGGACCCGTTGATCTTTGACCAGGAGACCGGTCACCATTTCCTGCCAGAAATCGATGCGCGGATGGTGTTCCAGCATTTGTCTCCATTTGCCTGCAAAGGCCATTCGGTCACTTTGAGCCCGGGGGCTCCACATCGCGGGACCTTTGGAGCGGTTGAGCATTCGAAACTGTATCATGGTATGATCTGTGACGATACCTGTGTATCCATGGAGAGCATCGATTTCACGGACGATCTGTCCTTTAGCGATTCCTCCGATGGCCGGATTGCAGGACATTTGACCGATCGTATTCATATTCATCGTAACCAGCAGTACTCTGGAACCCATGTGGGCTGCGGCGACGGCGGCTTCACACCCGGAGTGTCCGCCTCCTACAACGATGACATCATATTCTGGAAACATAGTAATCTAATGATTATGAAGGACAAAAGTACTGAATTTTCACTTTTTATCCATTGCTGAGCAAAAAACTTCTCGGTATTGTAATTTCCAATAATATGTAAACTTCGGCAGACGTATGGAATAGCTATTATAGAATGTTAAATTCCGAATTTAACAGTGGAAAAAGGGAGTAAAATTACCCGGTTAGACAAACTTGTTATACCTTTGATTGGTAGAAATGATTAAACTGATAGAAGCATCGGATGATCATTCATATTATTTAAATCATCTTGAGTTAAATCCTGCCAAAGAAACGATAGCGAAGCTGAATGAGAAGGATATGTGAAATACGCCATGTCTATTCTACTCAGAATGAGCAATAAAAATTTTGAAATAAAAAATATATGTTTTTTTTTCATAAAAATTTTTTCGTTTGTGGTTATCTAACTATATTTAACTTCACTGATAACTCAGTACATACGTTTTTTCAGAAGCTGATCTCCATTGGAACATTGAAATTTTTCAATCTGTAAACCAAAAGCTGTTGATGAAAAAACTTTTACATTTCCCAATTAATTTACAGGTATTGAATGACATGAAGCGCTAGCGCCTTTTCCATTTGTGGAAATGGGGCTTGCCTGTCTGTACTATTAAGGAATTTACGCATTAATATAATTACTCATTTAAAATTTTTAAGAACCGATTGTTTAATCAACCAAAACTAGAACTCATGAAAAAGACGAATTTTACAACAATTCAGCCATCGTGGTGTCTGGGTGCAAATTGGATCAGGGGGCTGATACCCCTGCTGGCCCTGTTTGTATTCGCACTACCGATGCAGTCAAACGCGCAGTCTCAGCCACCCAACTGTGGTCATTTTTCGCCTTCCATTGATTCGGAAGGGAATGCCATAGTGGGCTCGGATGACTTTGTCACCAATCCGGCTGGAGTTGCGTATCCGATTACCGTACAGATCCTCAATCAATGGGGTGGACCTGCATTCCCGGAGATTGTACTGGCAGATGAGACTGCCCTCGATACCATTAATGTATGCCGTTATCTGGGTAAGAAACTGGAATTCTCGGTGACCAATACCAGTGAAGCGGGAGTCAACCAAACCTGTAACCAGGGTGTATTGGATCTGAATGGGGTACCTGGAATAGTGCTGGTATCGGCTATGCAGCCTGATACAACCAATCCTGCCGTTACTTTTAATAAAATCAACGTGTATTGCGGTGATATACCGACGCCGTCGGAATATGTACCCACAGCGATTGCACCATGTGGTGGCCGGGCTACAGCGCCTTCGGTTCAGCCGGACTGGATCATGCCCATCTCCTGCAGTGAAGAAAGCGATACTGCCAAAGTTATTTTGCGTAATTGGGAGTCGTTTGATAAAGAAGGCCGATTGAGCTTGCTCACGGATACCATCGTGGTTTTCCGTTTGCCAAGACTGACACCCGGTGCTTTTGTAGGAACATTTGAAGATTCTTTTTATTGTGAACTCGAGCAGGTAATCGATGGTGGAGAAGCACTGAAAAGGTATGCTTCCTGGAAACAGCCTGTCGGCCTGCACGATTATGAATTACCTTACACCAAGTTGCAGGGAGTGGTATATGAAATTCCAGCAACTATTATTATAGCCGGACTGACCAATGCTTATGCGCAAGGCCCTGATGTATACGCCGAATACCTGGAATGCGTGATCCTGCGTAAAGCAGATGGCACAGAAGTGACCATCGGAGATATCGTTTCCGGTGATTACGCTGCCAATTTGATTGCAAATCTGACACCTGAGCAAAGCGTACCTGCCATTTTACAGGTATTGATCGAGCTTAATGAAAAACCAATCAATGTTATCCTGGAAGCGTCTATTAGCTTTGTTCCTTACCTACTATTACAGGATGGGGATTGGGTACTTTCTGAAGGAGGCAATTTCGAACAGGTCGATGCGGACTGGTTCTATAATGGTAATGGAAACTCTCCTTACTGGTTCGCCGGTGGATGGCCATCCATCTATGGATCCGGTGATTGCATTTCATATTGTGATGTAGGAGCTGGAGCAGAATTTGGCTGCATTGAAATTGCAGTTCCTTTACTGGATACTACTGGATTTTCTGCTGAAGGATGTGATACAATTTGTCTGCCTACAGAAGGTGTCCATTGTGGAATTACGGTAAAATCAGAAGACCTCGCAGATTGGACCGGATCCTGCCCTCAGACCAGAGGTGTGGATAGCTGGATAACTCAGACTTGCTGGGCGGCTACAGCTAACAATTGTGCATCTGACGGCGGTGATGTAGCTTGTGGCGAGCCATTTGTGGATAGTAATCCGGATGATATTGTGGTGGATTACTCCTGTTCTGATAAAGCTGTAAAAGTTCATATTAGCCAATGGCAGACTTTGTTTGACAGCATAGGACCAATCTTTGACTTCTGCTATCCTGTTACTCAGTTGGGCTTATTCCCACAAGAAGGGCCTGTATTTGATGAAACTCCTGACGTCGAAGACATTGCAGCTATTTTGGGTAGTTACCTGGCTTTAATTAGTACGGTCGCTGATAGTAACTTCATTTACTGGGATCACGATTTAATTCAGGAATATATTTCAAATGGTTTGCAGTATCCTGCTGCATTATTATGGGAAAGCATGAATCCTACCACCTATCGCGTTGGATCACATGACTGTGCTGCGGAAGTTTTTGTCCCTGATGTAAAAGTTGTGGATAATTGCAGTGGTGTACACTCAATCAAAGCAATGGTTGACGTACAGGGCGGTACGCGTTCAGTTTCACTGGATCAAACAGACGTAGAATACAAAATCATGGCCAACGGTGATACATGTTTTGTATACACCTATTCACATTTGTCCAATCCGATCCGGATTCCATTTGACGGTTGTGATGGAACACCTACTGCGGTTCGGTATGAAGCGGCAGATAATTGCTGGAATCAAAGTGAATGGTATAAATTCATCCGCGTAGTGGATGAAATTCCACCAACTGTGATTACTGATCGCAACCTCAATGTTACCTTATTGGATAAATATACCTGGGTACCTGCTGAGTCATTGGATGAAGGAAGCTGGGACAACTGTGCCATTGACCTGAAATTGGGTCGTCGTACAGATTGGAATGCTGATCCCGAATGTGTTGACTTGTGCAGCGATCTGGGACCAAATGCACCTTACGATAATTGGGTGGATCTTTTGGACGACCTTGGAATAGATAGAAATCACGCTATTACCGCTGTTGGTGGTGGTGTTGTAGGTGAGACTACTGTCAATAATGCCTTCAATGTGGATGACCTTTCTGTTTTCCTCAATGAAGGAGAAATCGAACAGTACTACTTCAACCAAATCGTATGGTTGTGGGAAGATGGTCAGAACTGTGGAAAGAAAGTAGTACACGGCTGGTTATTTGAAATAGCCGCTTATATCGCACAGAATTGTTCTGATCCAATCGACGAGCACCAAAACGTGCTTAAAGTTCAGGATCTGGAGGTTATTTTTGATAACCTGTTCGGTGAGGCCGGATATGGCAACGAAATGGCCCTGCTGGGTGGTGGATGGGCCAAAGAAGTTCCTGTGAAATGCGAAGATGCCTGTGAGGCGGTTACCGCTGAACTACTTGTCATGGATTATTGCTGCAACTGGGGTACCCAGTGGACAGACATTCATGTCGAGGATAATAGTAATGCACGGCTTGTTAAACAACTGCCTGACATTGCAGTGTCCTGCGAAGCGTACAATATCTTCTATAAAGACATTGTAGACGCAGCCGCAGCATTGGGAGAAAAAGGCAGCGAGGATGACTCAACGGGATTGTTCACAGCATTGGATAACGCATTTGGTACTTATATCAAAACCTGGGTTGACAATCAGAATCAGCCTACCGATATTGATGGTAATCCATTATCTGACAGTGTCGTAAATTTCGATTACTGGAATGTGACCTGTGAAGAAGTTTCTGAAGAAGAACAAGTTGAAGTTGAAAATCATGACGGAACTATTGGATGGGAAACTGTGGTGAATAAAACCACCTATCTGGATACAGCAGTGACTACTGCACCTAATGGTATTATAGGTATCAACTGTGCAGCAACCTGTGTACAAGATGTATGGGTTGACCTGGATGAATGCGGACAGGGTATCATTACTCGTCGGTTCTACATCTCCAGTGGTTGTGGAGAACATGCGCCTGCCTATGAAGTAGAACAGGTTATCACAATTGGATCAGCCTGCGGAATGCGGGAGAGTATGTTTGATCTGCCTGCTAATGTCGGTACGAAAGATCAACCAATCTGTCTGCCTCAGGGATTGTCTCAAACCTATTTGCCAGACACAATTGGCTCACTGACTGTTAAAGAACACCTGTTCGGCAAGTTGTGCAACTCTTTTGCAGTAGGTC
>CBFGVZ010000114.1:0-11767 GCA_965652315.1 uncultured Saprospiraceae bacterium
GGTTTATTCTTAGGCCGGTGAAAGATCGTGATACGCCGGAGCCGTATGCTCAATCTGATCCAGTCCTTCCACTTCCTGTTCCTCAGTCACGCGAAGACCCATGGTGGATTTTACCAGGTAGGCCACACCCAGGATAAACAAAAAGGTAACCAATCCGATGCTCACAATACCGATGGCCTGGTAACCGAGTTGTGCCAGCCCCGCTTTGGCTCCGAAAATTCCCACGACGAGCGTACCCCAGATTCCACAAACCAGGTGAACGGAGGTAGCGCCCACCGGATCATCAATTTTATTTTTGTCAAAAAACACTACTGAAAAAGGGATAATCACACCGGCAATAGCCCCGATAATCACCGATTCCAAAGGAGACATCAAATCTGCCCCTGCGGTAATCCCCACAAGTCCTCCGAGTATTCCATTCAGCACCATCGAAAGGTCGTGTGCCTTAAACAAATAGAAGGAGCAAAAATAACAACCCAGCGCACCAGCAGCCCCTGCCAGTCCGGTATTGACAAATACGAGTGACACAGTATCCGGATCCGCGGATAGTACCGACCCACCGTTGAATCCGAACCAACCAAACCACAATAAAAGTACGCCCACTGCTGCGAGGGGAATATTGTGACCGGGGATAGGAATTATCCCCTTCGAGGTGTACTTGCCCAGTCGCGGCCCCAGTAACAACACCACCGCCAGTGCTCCCCAGCCGCCCACAGAGTGGACCAGGGTCGAACCGGCAAAATCATAAAAGCCCAGCTGATCCAACCAGCCACCGCCCCATTTCCACATTCCTGTAATGGGGTATGAAATCGACACAAAAAGTAATGAGATTACCAAAAAACTGTTGAGTTTGATACGTTCCGCCACTGCTCCTGATACAATGGTGCAACAGGTAGCGGCAAACATAGCCTGGAATATAAAATCGGTCCAGTAAGTATAACTGCCTTCTGAATAGGCAATCGATTCACCCACAGGCAGGGACAGCCCAAATTGTGAAAATCCGATCAGCCCATTCCACGATTCACCCGGATACATCAGGCCAAATCCAATGAGGTAATAGCTAACCATTCCAATGGCCAGGATCATCACATTTTTGAAGATGATATTGATCGCGTTTTTCCTCCGTACCAGTCCGGCTTCCAGGGTGGAAAATCCCAGATGCATGATAAAAACCATGGCAGAAGCTACCAGGATCCATAAGTTATTTACCGTAAATAAGGTCATATCTGTCATTGTGATAAAATTTTAATTTGTAGTTATTGATGAGGTTAAATAGCATTGGCATTCTGATCTGCATTGCGGATGCGGTACACCGTCTCCAGGGGCAGGATGGCGATTTTGCCATCTCCGATTTTACCGGTGGATCCGGATTGCAGGAGCACTTCGACTATATCCGGACATTTTTCGTCCGTAGCGAAAATGTCCATCTGTACCCGCTCGATGTATTCGGTGCCGTATTCAGTACCTCGATAGATCATTTTCTCCCCCTGAAGCAGGCCGTAACCTTTTACTTCGTGGAGTGTAAAGAATAACACATCGATTTCAGCCAGAGCAGTCTTCACCTCTTCAAACTTGCTCATGCGAATTATGGCTTCAATTTTTTTCATACAATTTGTTTTAGAATGTGATTTATCTAATCGTTCAACCAGGTGTAATGCGCATTACGGATGCTAATGTAGGGGGCTACAGGAATGTGAAAAAGCGGAATAATTTAAAAAATGTGGAATTAAAAGACAGGATTAATTGATACATCATACTGATAATCAAGGCAGTAAAAAATCGACATTTGTATGTTTAAAACTTAATAAAGTGGAATTGGGAGGCTACAAACACCCGCGTAAAAAATCGACATTTCACGCACTCAGATCTCACGCAGTAACCTTCTTCTGCCATTGCCTGAGTCCATCTGGTATGAGTAGCCATTCATAGCCGGACTGCAATACCTGTAAGTTAGGTGGGCAATACTCGCCCGCAGGTTCACTCAGACTGCAAATTCCATGACCTGTTGCGATTTCACTTCGATTTAATATCTTGCATTATGTTTCTGGAACAACAATCCTTAAGTAATCTCAAAATCATTCCTCACAGACTCCGGTTCCGGCAACCCGCCCGGACATCTCGTTCCGTGCTGCATGACCGGCTGGTGTATTTCATTATCGTCGGTGAACGGGATGTAGAGCATGGGATGCGTGGGTGGGGAGAGATCGCTCCGTTGGATGGGCTGAGTCCGGAAGATACAGAATTTCACCGGGTACTGCGAACTTTAGAGGCAGGAACCATGGATTCCCGGATGTGGAACTACCTGGTTTCATTTCCTTCTTTCCGGTTTGGTCTGGAGGCGGCAACGCACGACCTGGCTGCGGGAGGCCGCTGCATATGGTACGACAGCCCATTTGTCCGGGGAGAATCAACCATACCGATTAATGGATTGATCTGGATGGGGGAAAAGGAATTTATGCTGGACCAGATCCGGGAGAAACTCAAAGCGGGGTATCCCTGTCTGAAGCTCAAAATCGGAGGCATCCGGTTTGAAGAAGAGATCGACCTGCTCCGTTTCATCCGTCGCGAGTTCTCCGCAGATGACCTGGAAATCCGACTGGATGCTAACGGTTCTCTCGCGGTGGAAGATGCAGAAGAAAATCTGAAGCGGCTCCGATCGTATCACATCCATTCCATCGAACAACCCATCCGGGCTGGTCAAGTCGGGGAAATGGCGGAATTATGCGAAAAAAACATCATTCCAATCGCCCTGGATGAGGAATTGATCGGAATCAAAACCACATCTGAAAAAAAAGCTATTCTCGACATCATAAAACCTCAATATTTGATATTCAAACCATCATTGATCGGGGGAATAGCGGAAACACAGGAATACATTGAGTTGTGTAAAAAAAGGTCCACGAGTTGGTGGATTACATCTGCTTTAGAATCCAATGTCGGACTCAATATTCTGGCACAATTCTGCGGTCTGCTCGGGACGACCCATACTCAGGGTTTGGGTACGGGCCATTTGTTTACTAACAACATAGAATCACCGTTGCGCGAATATCAGGGCAGAATTTATATGGAGGAAAATGGTCGCTGGGGGAGTATAATCAACCAGTCATGAAACAGGAAGAACTTCAGATCAAGGGTCGGCGGATCCATCCGGGAAACCTCGAAGAAATTGCCAGGAAATGGTCCGGTGATCCGGATATTCCTGCATTCCTGAGATCATGGTATGATCATAAGAGTACATTTCCGGCATACACATCAGGATCGACCGGTAGTCCCAATCGAATCAATTTACAAAAAAAATACGCCGCAGCCAGTGCCCGGGCGACAATCCAATTTTTGGGTTTGAAATCCGGACAAACGGCTTTGCTTTCAATGCCGGTAAAATTTATTGCGGGAAAGATGATGATCATCCGGGCACTGACCGGCCGACTCAATCTCATTCCCATCCCACCAGCCACCATTCCCCATCTTCCCGATCAAACGATCGACCTGGCGGCATTCACCCCGCATCAATTTCGAAATCTTATCCGCTCCGGACCGGATATCCGTAAAATGAATCTGGAAAATGTATTATTGGGTGGCGCACCCTATCCCCATGAATTGACGGACGAATTGGAAGGATTTCAAGGTAGAATTTTTGAAACATTCGGAATGACGGAAACATACAGCCATATAGCCCTCAGACAACGATGGCCCATAGAGGATCCTTCCTTTCGGGCGATGCCAGGGGTTAGCTTTGACACCCGGGATAATCATCTCATTATCAAAGCTCCACACATCGGTGTGGACGCACTGCAAACCAACGACATAGTTCAACTCGAAGGCCCGGACCGTTTCCATTGGTTGGGACGGGCTGATTTTGTCATCAACAGCGGTGGTATCAAGATCCATCCGGAAGCCGTCGAAAAAAAATTGTCCGGCTTGATTCCGGGTCCTTTTTTCATCACCGGCCAACAGGACGATGAATTTGGTGAAAAAACAATCCTGGTCATTGAAAAGGATGAAAAATACGGGTCTGATCAGGCAATCCTAAAACAGTTTGACCAAATTCTGGAGCGATACGAAAAACCAAAATCCATCATTTGGGTTGATACTATGATTTATACGCCTTCGGGAAAGATCAACCGCCTGGCAACGAAAAATTTTTACCGCATATAAAATGAGCAATCAAAAGGAAAATATAGCATGACTGAATCGACAGCGATCTATTCCATGCCCGGTACCAAACAATTTTACCGGATAAGCGGACAGGTCAGATCTATCTTAAGACCGGAGGTTTTCCAGACTCCCGGTTTTATATTTGCGCCTTTTGATGCATCCCGCGAACCCATTTACCGAATTGAAGGCCAGCCTGAAGCCGTTGAATTATTGCAACTGCCGGAAAGAAAATGGGACAAAAACACGAGGGTCGTGGAGGGGGATACCTGGTATTCATATCAGAATATGTTCCATGCCGCTCTTCAGTCTATCCGCGAGGGCCGGACGGAAAAAATCGTTTTATCCTTACGAGATATCGAAGATCATCCCATCGATTCCATACCTGCTTTCCTGTATCATCTGCGACATGCATATCCCGATGCTTTTGTGTATACCTTTTACATTCCGGGGAAAGAACTTTGGGTGGGTGCAAGCCCGGAATTGCTTTTGGACACGGACTGGCCCCAACAGGATACGGTAGCATTGGCTGGAACGTTGAAGAATGCTCCGAATTGGGAGGACTGGCCGGAAAAAGAGCGACAGGAACATCAATTTGTCGAACAATATATTGAGGAAGTTCTTCAGAACAGCAAATATCAAAAAGACGGCCCAAAGCCGGTTCCAGCCGGTCCGGTGTACCATCTGAATACGAATTACACCATTTTTTCCGACCCCAAAAAAAGGGCAGATGCCATAGATCCGTTCCAGTTGCATCCTGGGCCTGCATTGAGTGGGTATCCCGTTCCCAAATCCATTATTGAAATTCTGAAGATTGAACAAGTGCCGAGACGTTACTACACAGGCTTCCTGGGTCCAGTCTGGAATCCGGGTAAAAGCAGGATGTTTATCAATCTTAGGTGTCTTGAAATGCTGACTTCCTATCATGTTCTTTATGCCGGTGGCGGGCTGACGATCGATTCTGATTTGGAAAATGAATGGATGGAGATTCAGTATAAATTGAGTACTTTGCGATCGAAAATTTACAAAGGCCATGCCATACCATGATCTCAAATAAACCAGTCGTACAGCGCTTAATAGAATTGTTTGCACGCCGGGGAATCGATAAAGTGGTGATCAGTCCGGGGTCCAGGAATGCACCGCTTATACAGACTTTTGCCGGACGGGGCGATTTTGAACTGCACTCCATACCAGATGAACGGACAGCTGGGTTTGTAGCCCTGGGGATGGCTATGAAAATACGTCGTCCGGTCATACTCAACTGTACTTCAGGTTCTGCACTGCTCCATTACGCCCCTGCCGTGGTGGAAGCTTATTACCAGAATATTCCCCTCATCGTTCTTTCGGCTGACAGACCTTTGCATCTCATCGACCAGGGACATGGTCAGTCCATCCGACAGCAAGATGTATTCCGCAATTTCATCCAGGCCTCCCTGACCCTCGACGAAGACTCTGCCAACGAACCCTGGTATTTTGACACAAAGGTCAACGAAGTCATCCAGTCAACCGTAGGTGAAAAGGAAGGTCCAGTCCATATTAACATTCACCTGGATGAGCCACTTTACCAATTTGAGAATATTCAACCCCTTCCGGTCCGGATTGTCCATTACCCAATCCTGGAAAAAAAATTACCGCCTGATACACTGACCAGACTACAAAGTGCATGGAACAGAACTAACCGCATCATGATCCTGGTAGGCCAGCATCCGCCCCGAAATATGCTCAATGCCTGGCTGGATTATATGACCACCCGCAAAAAGGTTGTGGTACTGAAGGAACATACTTCCAATATAACCGGCACTTTTTTCCGAATCAATCATATAGACCGGTGCATATTCCCGATGGATGCGGGAGAATGGGAAACCTACAAACCTGATTTACTGATCACATTTGGAAAAGAAATTGTTTCCAAGAAGATCAAAAAGCTCTTTCTGGAAAGCAGTGGATTCCAGCATTGGCATGTAGGCAAGAACGCGGACTACCGAGACACCTTTGGCGCCCTTACCGAAGTCATTCAGATGCCTCCACACCATTTTCTCATGGCCCTTAGTGAATTCAATAAAAAACCTTCGGAATATCGCCAATTATGGGAAGACAGATCCCGGTCTGCGGCGTCCCTTCACGAGGATTATATAACGCAGGCGGCCTGGTCTGATCTAAAGGCCTGGGATTTTTTGATGAAAAATTTGCCGCCATCGCTGATACTCCATCTGGGCAATAGTGCTTCGATACGGTACAGTCTTCTGTTTGGCATAGCAGACGATGTGGATTGTTACAGCAACAGAGGAGTCAGTGGGATCGACGGATGTACCAGTACGGCGCTAGGATTTGCGCTCCAGGAAAAAGAACGGCCTGTATGGTTGATTTGTGGAGACGTCACCTTTTTATACGACCGCAATGCCTTCTGGCAAAACCTGATCCCCAAACATTTCAAGGTAATAGTGATCAATAATGATGGCGGTGGCATTTTCCGATTTATCGAAGGGCCTGATCAGTCGGACATCTCCGATCCTTATCTGGAAACACCCCATCACCAAAGCGTTCTACCCGTTATTACCCACCCCTCAGTTCGCACCTATTCCGCTGCATCGTTCGAAGAACTTCAGGAAATTTTTCCGACATTTGCCTCCGCTCCGGACGCAGCGGTCCTTGAGATCCGCACGCCCAGGGAAATGAACGATTTGATTCTCAAATCGTATTTCGAACAATTAAAAACTAAGAAATGAGGCAATCTAAAGCCTGGATTCATGCGGCCAGGTTAAGAACCCTTCCCCTGGCTTTATCCTCCGTGCTCATGGGAACAATCCTCGCTTTCGCAGATGGGTATGTCCACTGGGGCACGATGGTCCTGGCTGTCATAACCACCCTCCTGCTTCAGATTTTGTCCAATTTTGCCAATGATTACGGGGATTATACTTCAGGGGTGGATGTCCTGGGAAGAGTGGGCCCTAAAAGGGCTATTCAGGGTGGACTTATCAATCCGGAACAAATGAAAAAAGCCATCATAGTCATTGCTATTCTGGCACTGGTAAGTGGTCTGGCTCTATTGCTGACTGCAACCATCACTCCGACGGGAACCCTCGTCTTACTGTGCATTGGCTTGCTGGCCATCCTGGCTGCCATCACCTACACGGTCGGCAAACGGCCCTATGGTTATGTCGGTTTGGGGGATTTGTCTGTCTTTTTGTTTTTTGGTCTGGTTGGCGTGTTGGGCTCACATTACGTCATCCATGGCCAGTTTTATCCCCGCAATTTTCTGTTGGCTTCTTCCTGCGGATTGTTTTCTGTAGGTGTCCTCAATCTCAACAATATACGTGATTTAGCCGCTGACAAGCAGCACCGCAAAAACACACTACCGGTATATTTTGGAGAAAAGAAAGCCAAAATATACCATACAGTGCTCATATCGCTTGGATGGATCCTGGCCTTAGTTTACGGCAGCAATTTTTATGAAACCTGGTTTCAATGGATATTTTTGCTGAGTCTTCCCCTATTTGGATACAACGTCAGCGCTCTGTGGGCAAGACAAGAGGGAAATATTGATCCTCTTCTGCGTCAATTGGCCATTTCAACGTTATTATTTGTGATACTCCACGGAATCGGATGGTGGTTAAGTTGAATACAAATTGAAAACAGCCATTTACAAACTTTTCAAACAATTATGCCACTTTAAAGAATTTATTAGTAGCAAAATCGTATATTGATCGGGCAGAAAGAAAAGAAACTCGATTGACGACGTATAAATCTATTTCCCCTTAAAAATTAACCGCAAGATTTGCGGTCATCGAATATGCCAAACCTTCTAAATTATATAATCATTTTAATTTTATTGTCCACCGGCCCTGGGTTTGGACAGATAGAACCCATGCCAGCCCATGAAATATTCGCTCCTGACTATCAGACCTACCGTTTTGAAAAAGAATTGTATTCCTTCAATTTGATCGATTATATGTTTGAAGATGGGAATAAGAAACTCTGGTTGTCCTCGGCCCACAATTTCAAAAGAGCGAATGGTTATCAGTTTTTTAATGTTCCTCAGCTCATGGAATCAGAAAGCCACCTAAAAGGCCAAATCATCGACGGTCAGAGGTGGAATGATTCTACTCAGTATCTCATAGAACAGACTGACAACCAGTCACTCCGTTCCATGGCCTTTCTTCCGGCTCAGCCAATTGAATTTCAAATCCTGGATAGTGTCACCGGAAATCAGGATAAGTTATTGTTCTATGATGTCCTCTGGAATGAACATGCCTATGAATTGTGGACAGATACGCTTCAATCTCTATACCTGAAAGTGGTAGGGGTAGATGGCAAGGTGCGGAACGAAATCAATATTCCCCATCTGGATGGGGTTGTTACGGCATTCTGCGTAGTAAAGAGGCAAGTGTGGATGGTAGTCAATAACCGGAAAATTATTTCCTACGAGCTGAATGAGGAGGGCGAGCTGCTTTCCCCGTCAGAGATCATCTCCACCGCGAATGTAAATATATTCCACAGCGACCGGTTCGACAATATCTGGGTCAGCCGTTGGGACGGAATTTACCGAATAAGAAATTTTGATTCGGGATACGAGCTGACGTCCGTCCTGCCAGTCCGGAATATGCAGCAGATCTTTGAAGACCATAACGGGAATCTGATCATGGGCGAAGTTTCATTCCCCAACAATATTACTTCTGCCTATTTATTCCTAAGGGAGGGGGGGCGATGGATCAATTTACAGTCCCTGATCAGGCAATACCAGGATATTCATTTTTTCTCAGGGCATAACTTCCGCAAGGAAATATTTCTGGCTGCCAAAAATGATCTTTTAACGCTCCGCTTTTCGGAACATCCATTGAGTAAAAATATTGTAAACCGGAAAACTTCTGGAACAAACTGGAATTTTATTGCGCGGGGACTGTACAAGACCGATTCTATTTTTTATGCATTGGCAGCCAATCAGGGTATGTTGATAAAGGATTTGATCACTGGGAAGGAACGAATCTACCATTTCAGACATCCGGCAACCCGGGAATTGCTGAGGTTCGATTGTCTGCGAACCATCGAAGTTGATTCGCTGGGACGACTGTGGTTCTCGACCTGTGAAAACATGGAAAACAGCGAGACCAATTTCTTGATTGTTTACAATCCTAAGACTCAGCGATATGAAACTTTCCCATTTAGTGAGCCCATTTCAGCTATACAATCCGGCCCCGATCCGGAACTATGGGTGGCTAATGTAATCAATGGAAACAGGCAGCGACTCACATCCTTCGATGTCCTTAATCAGCACAGAACTGGTCAATGGGATCTTAAGGAGAATATTGGCCGGATCAACGATATCCACATTCTGTCAAGGGATTCCATGTTGTTGGCCACCGATTTTGGCCTGTACCGATATAATCTGGCCCTCGATAAGGTCACACGGATTCCAATCCAGACCAACACCCAGACCCAAACGACTATTTTCTCTATTTTCCACTATGACAATCGTTTTTTCCTGGCAGGACGGGACGGATTGTTTATATACACTCCGGGGCTGACGAATGTGAAACAATATACCATGGGGGAAGGACTGCGGAATAACATCATCACCGCGGTTTTCCGGGAAAAGAAAAATAAATACTGGCTGGGGACCTTTTACGGTATCACTTTACTCAATCTGGATGAGGACCTGATTATCAATTATTCAACCAAGGATGGATTGCCGGAAAATGAGTTTAATTTACATTCCTACTTTCAGGACAATTCTGGTTATTATCTCGGTTATCCCAATGGGGTGATCCGGCTGGACCTGCGCGATTCGATGGTGAGTTATTTTGAGGATATTGAATTGGATCATGCTCTGTTATACTACAGAGGAGTAGAGAAACCTGAAGTGTTGTTTCCCAGAGGAAATCATCTCAACATACCGCCGGATGTCAATTACTTCCGTATTTTCCCTTCTTCCTATGCCTCTTATTTTATTGACTATTATTATTACAAACTCATCAATTCCACCCGCAATGATACTATTATCTTCTCAGCGGTCAACGGAATCATCATGTCGAGTCTGGACGCCGGAACTTATGAATTCAAACTGAAGACCTATGACCGTTACGGGAATATTCTACCCGTTGAAAAATATTTTACCGTCACGGTCAATCAACATTTCTACCAGGCGACCTGGTTCAGGGTTTTATTATTGTTGCTGTGCAACCTCATCATAGGATATATGATCTTCTGTTATTTTCGTGTCAGAAGCAAGAAGAAAAGGAAGTCGGAAGACCTGGTCAAACGCCTTTCAGAACTGGAATTGCAAGTTCTCCAAGCCCAGCTCAACCCTCATTTTATATTCAACACAATCAGCGCCATACAATATTATATTCAGGACCATGATGAGGAACGGGCGGATATGTACCTGACCTCGTTCAGCCGATTAATGCGGATGTACCTCGATTCATCCAAGAGCAGCTACATCCCGCTCAGTACTGAGCTTGCACTCCTCACCAATTATATCGATCTTGAAATTATGGTGTCTGACGGTCAGATCAAAGCACATTATGAAATTGATCCGATGTTGGACCTGGAAAACACCGTCATACCTACCATGACGATCCAGCCTTTTGTAGAAAATGCGATCCAGCATGGACTCTTTCACAAGAAGGGCCCGGGGAATGTATATCTCAGGTTCATTTACCTGTCAGAGGACACCTTGCTTTGCGAAGTGGAAGACGATGGAATCGGGCGGCACGAAGCTTATTCCATCAATAATCTGAAACCTCAGAAGCACGAATCCAGGGCTTTACAGATTATCAATGAAAAACTGGAAGTACTCAAAGCTACTCGCGGACTCAACATTGAAATTGAAATTATTGACAAGTATCATGAATCGGAAGCGATGGGGACCCTGGTTCAGATCAAATTTCCTATAATGCAGAAAAAAGAGGTTAGCAGCCTGGTGAGGATCTAAGCAAGTTGTGTTAGGCTCGTAGCTTCTTAACCAGGCCAATTCGGACCTCCTGGCGAATTAGGAAGCTGTTCTCAGGATTTTTTCCATTTTCCGACCTTTGGCCAGCTCGTCCACGAGTTTATCCAGATACCGGGTCTGTCGGGTCAATGGATTTTCTAACTCTTCTATACGGTATCCACAGATAACCCCTTTGATCAAGTGCGCATTTGGATGTAATTTAGCTTTTTCAAAGAAGGTTTGAAAGGTAACCTGTTCGTCGATAAGCTCTTTCAACTTTGCCTCATCAAATCCCGTCAGCCATTCGATTACCTGGTGCAACTCCGCCTTTGTCCGGCCTTTTTTCTCCACTTTTGTGACATAATGGGGATATACTGAAGCAAAAGTCATCTTTGCAATGCGTTCGTGGTGTTCCGGTGTGGCTTTCATAACTGATTTAATAAATTTCAGAAATAATATATGGAGCTCATTTCGGATTCAACAAGAATTCCGAAATATTTAGCGTATGAATCAAATATAAAAAAATAGTGTGGCATCAAAAGGTGAAACTGTAATTTTCAAAATTAATTTGGATCCTGACCAGATTGAAATTAAAGTGTAGTATTTCAGGATACATTTTGATTTCCGGGCAGAACGGATTGTTATCCCTCACGGTCCTGTATAAAGTACCTTTCCCGCCTCCTTTTC
>CBFGVZ010000115.1:0-11724 GCA_965652315.1 uncultured Saprospiraceae bacterium
CCATATCCCAATCGCAGTTTGAGATTGTCAAACAGGTCGGATTGCATAAAATCCTCGTTGGCAATATTCCAGGCGAACGCCAGAGATGGAAAATTGGCGTATTTATTGTCTTCCCCAAATTTGGTCGAACCATCCCTTCTAATCGTTCCGGTCAACAGGTATTTTTCCTGATAGTTGAAACCCAGTCGAAGAAAGACCGATTGGAGTTCATTGACAGGGGATCGGTCAGAAGAAATGCTTCGGGTAGAGGCCTGCGAATAGCCCAGGTAATCATAAAAATCCAGGCCTTCGTTGGTAAATCCCGTTCCGGATTCGGAATTCCAACGGGAATCATAGCTCAAATATTCATAGCCAGCCACGGCATTGAGGCTCAAATCCTGTGCAATATCCCGGTTGAAACTAAGCGTATGCGTCAATTGCCGGTCGAGGTTGGAATTGTTGCCTATGAATGCAAAACCTTTTTCATTGTGCGTAGGATCGATCAGCAACCGGTCGTACATTCCTGTACGCAGCCCGGTCTGCCGGGTCAGACTGAAAGCCAGTTTATAGACCAGGTGGTCCGTAATTTGGTAGGAAGGAGCAATACTGGCTATAATGGTATTCACGGTAGCCTTGTCCTTAAATGCTTCCAGCGTCGCCATGGGATTGATCACGTTGGGGCTTACCCAGGTCAGTTCGCCGGACTGGTCCCACAGGGGTCGGGTCGGATTCCAGTTCAGCGCTTGCGATATCAAATTTCCCGTAAACCCAACCCCCACATCGATTGGGGCGATAGATTCATTGGTCTGGGAAAATAATAGATTTATATCCAATCCCAGCTTCCGGCTCTTTAGAAATTTGAAACCCGAATTGAGGTTTGCTGTATATTTTTTCAGATTGGAACTTTTAACCACGCCATCCTGATCGAGGTAACCCAGGGAAAGCCGATACCGGCCATTTTCGCTACCACCCGTAATGGAGGCATTATAGTTCTGAGTCAAAGCCGTACGTGTTATCTCATCAAAAGCATCCACATCACCATTAAAATCAGCATTGGATACTTCATCGGGAGTATAGGTCGCCAGTGCTTCCCGAAATTGGTCAGCATTCAATACATCCATCTCCCGCAATACACCTGACATACCTGAAGAAGCTGAAAACTGTATCGTAGGATCTCCGGATATACCTTTTTTGGTATTGATCAGTACGACTCCATTGGCCCCTCTGGATCCATAGATAGCAGTAGCCGAAGCGTCCTTGAGGATATCTATACTGGCTATATCATCGGGGTTGAGGTAACTCAACGGATTGCCCGAATTGGATCCGAAACCACCGGATCCTCCGGGTCGGGCGGATCCTCCGGACAACGGAATGCCATCCAACACGAACAGTGGGTTGTTACCTGCCCGGATTGAGGAATTACCCCGGATACGTACCGTGGTAGCACTGCCCGGTTGTCCGGTATTGTTGATGACCCGTACACCAGGTGTCTTGCCCTGGATCAACTGATCAGGGGATATGTTGATCCCTTTGTTAAAATCCCGGGATTGCAGCGAGGTCATAGCACCGGTCACATCTTTACGTTCCACGGTTCCGTATCCGATGACCACTATTTCATCGAGCATTTCATAGTCCGAACTCAGGGTGACATCCACTGTTTCCCGACCCTCCACAGCAATTTCCTGGGTTTTGAATCCAACGTAAGAAAACCTCAATACTGCATTTTCATCCACATCCTCCAAATTGTATTTTCCGTCAAAATCGGTGGAAGTACCAGAACTCTCCCCTACTACCTGAACGTTAACCCCGATAAGTGCTTCCCCATCTGAGTCAGTAACGGTTCCCTGAACATCTATCTGACCCAACAGGGGAATACTCACCAGCACAAAACAACAAGTCACGGTCCAGAGCAGGACTATTTTCCGTATCCCTGATCGGTGACGTAAAAATTTTGTGTCTAAATCATGTTTCATAATTTCAACTTTTTTTGGTTTGAAATAAATGTTATCACAACAAGTTTGATGAAAAACAAAAAGGACTGATCTGAGTCAAGCCTAAATTTATACCTCATTTTAATAGTAAAACCCACACCATTCAGGCAAAGAAAATTTAGCAATCAAATCATATCTCATATGATTAATTACGAATATATTATAACCTACAAATCAATTTAATACCTCCCCGTAACACAAAACCTGCTGAATCCAAAAATCATCATGGATTAAATCAATCCACATCAGATTTACTTCTTTCTGCTAAGTATAACGAATTGAATGACTCAAATGTGGCCCGGTTTGAGTCATTAATTGCAATCAATTTGATCAGATTGTTCAAATTACAGAATACGTGAATTTGAATTTGAGAATTCAGACAACTTTGAGTTTCATTTGAACGGTGTCCATATACGGGGGATAAAACATAAATCGTACAAATCAACCAACACTACTCACTCCCGAGATATTGATTGGAATTTTCATATTCAGTCGTTACGAGCTCTTTGAAACAGTCTATTATGTCGAAACCTACCCGTCCTTCAAGGCTTCCCGTCCCTTCATTTCCTTCACCGCCCGTATGGGCGATCTCTCCCAATCGCAGGATTACGTTCAGTCCTGAGTTCCCTTCTCAAAGATGGATCCAGCATTTTTAGTCTTCGGCTAAATCCGGTCACGTCTTGCACCTACAGAAAGCCAATACCATGCATAATCCGGGATAGCGGATTTCAGAAACCTGATCTCACAGAGATGGAGGCATCTGTCTGCCCGGTCTATGACCAATCGATATATGCCCCTTTATTCTAGACAGAAATAGCATTTAATCCCTCACTGTCCTTCGCCGCTTCCTTTCCTTCCGGATCAACTGATATTCCCGGTTAAATTCATTGGACATGGCCTTATTTTCCTCTGCCCTACGGACGAGATATGGGAAAGCTTCCCGGACCGGGCCATACGGCAGGTATTTGGCCACATTGTAACCCTGGGCGGCCAGATTGAAGGTGATATCGTCCCCCATACCGTATAACTGACAAAAATTAAGGTGTGGATGATCTTTCCGTACCGGTAAACCCGCGATGAAATCCGCCAGTAATTTGCAACTAATCAGGTTGTGAGTGGCGGCACACATTGCGATGTGTTCATAATTTTCGGCACAATATATTATAGCATCATTGTAATCCCGATCCACAATTTCTTTATTCGCCGAGATCGGGCTGGGATAATTCAGTTCCTGCGCCCTTTCACGCTCCTTCTCCATATAAGCACCCCGCACCAACTTGGCACCCAATATATAACCTTGCTTACGGGCCCGTACGAACGAATTTTTCAAAAAATCCAGCCGGTCGTGCCGGTACATCTGATAGGTATTGTAGATGTACACTTCGCCCTGGTTGTACACCTTCATCATATGCTCAGCCAGATGATCGATCGCTCCCTGAATCCAGCTATCCTCCGCATCAATAAAAACTTTCATGCCGTATTCCGTGGCATGCTCGCAAATCTCCGTCAAGCGATTCACTACCCGATCCCAAATGGCGTCAAAATCCGGTGGTCTTAGTTCCGGTTCTGACCATGCCTGTAAAATGTCGTTTTGAGCCAGCGCACTGATCTTAACCGTGATTACCGGTACTGAGGACTGGTTAGCAGCAAAATGAATCGTGCGGACAAACTGATCTTTTGCGGCATCGAGCTCTGCCTCTTCGTGCTTACCCTCTACTGCATAATCCAGAACGACAAGGCAGTGATACACTTCGAGCTTTTCGATCACCGGAACACAAGCCTGTAGCGTAGCTCCACCGATAAACTGTCTGTACACGGTCCGTCGGATGAGGAAGGCGGCGAGTGGAATACGCCAACGAAGTGCCCAGCTCCCAAGTGCGATCATCAAATCCGACCAGAATTCCCTGCTCATCAGCCGGAACATCCAGCCCGCCATTCGCAATTGACGGTCAGACTTATAGGCAAAAGCCAATTCTGTGTTGTCAAAACTGACCAGTTGTTCACGTTCCATAAGCACGGTTCCAAATTTCCCATGAAGCCTCCGCCTGCTGAACCAACATGTCATAGCCATTCCGGACCTGAGCCCCGCGAGCCTGTCCTTTTTCCATAAACAGGGTCACTTCAGGATTGTAAATCAGATCAAACAGATAATGGTTTTGACCCAGAGCGGAATACGGAATATCCGGACATTGCTCTACATCCGGGTACATTCCAAGTGGTGTGGTATTCACAATAAGACGGTGTTTTTTTATGAGGGTTTCATCCAGTTGATCATAGGTGTATCCATTCGCTATCGGATTCCGACTAACAAATTTAAATGGAATTTCCAATTTTTGTAATACAAATCCCACCGCCTTGCTGCTACCGCCGGTTCCCAGTACAAGCGCCATCCCCTGAAAGTCAGTGGGTAAGAAATGGAGCAATGAACGCCTAAACCCAATCACATCAGTATTGTAGCCTTTCAGATAACCGTTGTGGATCCGGATCGTATTCACAGCACCAATTGCTCCGGCCGTCTCATCCAATTCATCAAGATATGGGATAACCTCGGTCTTGTATGGAATGGTCACATTACATCCGATCAGGTCTGAATCCCGGCTCCAGGCGGCCGGAAAATCTGTAATATTTTCCAGTTCCATTGTCCGGTATTCGTATCCGGATATTTTTTCGCGTTTAAATTTTTCTGCGAAATACTTCGGTGAAAAGGTATGGCCCAGTTTTCTGCCGAGCAATGCTAATTTCTTCATTCGAATCGGGATTAATCCAGACAATTAAAATGTATTCTCTGACAAAATGTCATTGACATCTTTTATATTTGCAAAAACATCACATTCATGAACGAGTGCAGGAGATGTTTTGCATCCAACGATGAGGATCCTACACCGGATTCAGAATGCACAACATCCCACAGGGCCAAAAAGCCGTATCAAATATAAATGTAAATATTCGAATGAGTGAACAAATAAAAGATTGGGTTTCAACGAAAGTGCTTAGCGAGGAAAGGCAGGGGGAGATATACTCCAGCAACGCAGGAAAGGCTCCCTCACAAAAATCTTTTTTCATAGAGAGTTATGGTTGTGCGATGAACTTCAGTGACAGTGAAATCGTGGCTTCCATCCTCCAGCAGGAAGGATATGGTGCCACTACTGTTCTGAACGATGCAGACCTGATACTGATCAATACCTGTTCTATCCGCGAAAAAGCAGAGGATACAGTACGTCAGCGACTTCGGGAATTTGACAAAGTCAAGGAAAAGAAACCCGAAACACTGGTTGGCGTACTGGGCTGTATGGCTGAGCGGCTTAAAACAAAATTATTGGAAGAGGAAAAGCTGGTTGATCTCGTCGTAGGACCCGATGCCTATCGGGATTTGCCCAAGCTTATCCAAACAGCAGAAGACGGTGATAAAGGGATAAATGTATTTCTATCCAGGGAAGAAACTTACGCGGATATTTCACCGGTCCGGCTTGATTCCAACGGCGTGACCGCATTTATTTCCATTATGCGGGGATGCGACAATATGTGTTCATTCTGCGTAGTTCCATATACCCGTGGCCGGGAACGCAGCCGCGATCCGTTCAGTATCGTCGCTGAAGCCACTGATCTGTACCAGCGTGGGTATCGGGAAGTCACATTGCTGGGGCAGAATGTAGATAGTTTCCGATGGACCAGTCCAGACGAAGAACACGAAGTGACTTTTGCCGAGTTGCTTTGTATGGTCGCAGAAATTCACCCCGACCTTCGCGTGCGATTTTCCACTTCTCATCCCAAGGACATTACCGATGATGTGTTATTTGCCATCCGGGATTATGAGAACATCTGCAATTATATACACCTCCCGGTCCAGTCAGGAAATAGTCGGATTCTCAAATTGATGAACCGGACTTATGACCGTGAATGGTATAAGAAAAAGGTTGAACGGATATATGAAATCGTCCCGGATTGTGCCATTAGTTCGGATATGATCGCCGGATTCTGTACCGAAACGGAGGAAGAACATCGTGACACCTTATCTATGATGGAATTTGCCGGATACAGCATGTCTTATATGTTTTACTATTCCGAACGGCCCGGAACTCTGGCTGCGCGGAAGTATGAGGATGATATTCCACTCGAAGTCAAAAAACGCAGACTCAATGAAATCATTCAACTCCAGCAGACCCTGTCCACAACCCACAATAACCGGGACCTGGGGAAAATATTCAAAGTGCTGATCGAAGGAGATTCCAAAAAATCACCAGATGATTTCAAAGGGCGTAATTCGCAGAACAAAATGATCATATTCCCGAAAATACCCGGATACCAGGCTGGAGATTATGTAAAGGTCAGGGTGGATGATGCGTCCAGTGCTACATTGCTTGGAAATATTGTCACCATATGAATCCAACCATTCAGGGAATTAAAAGTCGTTACGGGCTGATCGGCAACTCCGAGGGGTTGAATGATGCACTTCGGAAAGCTTTGCGGGTAGCCGCCACTGACCTCACCGTGCTGATCACTGGGGAGAGCGGGGTCGGCAAGGAAGTCATTTCCAAAATCATTCACCAGCATAGTTCCCGAAAACACAATGGTTTTATAGCGATAAATTGCGGAGCTATTCCGGAAGGCACGATCAACTCGGAATTGTTCGGTCATGAAAAAGGGGCCTTCACAGGTGCTACAGCAGACCGGAAGGGGTATTTTGAGACAGTAGATGGTGGCACGATATTTCTGGACGAAATCGGGGAACTGCCCCTGGATACCCAGTCGTATCTGTTGCGGGTATTGGAGAGCGGAGAATTTATACGCGTGGGTTCGTCGGCGGTGTTACACACAGATGTCCGGGTCGTAGCGGCCACTAATGTCGATCTGTTAGCCCGGGTCGAACAGGGAAAATTCCGACGCGACTTGTATTACCGGTTGAATACGGTACCTATCACTATTCCACCCTTGCGAGAACGGCAGGATGACATCTGGATGGTATTCCGGAAATTTAGCCTGGATATTGCTGAACGTCACCGAATAGATCCTATATCACTGACTTCTGAAGCCAAAAAACTGTTGCTCCGGTACCAGTGGCCGGGTAATATCCGCGAACTCAAAAATGTGGCCGAGCAATTGTCAATCATGTCAGAACGACGGATCATCGACGAAGAGGATTTGCTTGAGGTTTTGCCTGATCTCAATCGCCGGTTTCTGCCTGCCCAGGCGGATGATCTGAAACATTCGGATGGCAATTTGCAGGAACGGGAAATTCTGTACAAATTACTATTTGACATGAAATCCGATCTCAATGAGCTCAAAGCATTGGTATTTGGTCTGATCAGAGAGAATAAGCTCGACGTACCTGATACGCAGAAAATCCTAAGCCTGCCGGAAAGAGCCGGTGTAAACAACTGGCAAAATGTACAAATGTCAGACACGGGCCATCATCAGAATTTTTCTCCAAAGTCGCATCCGACCAGGGAGGATGAATCGCCCATCATCATCCATGACAAGGCGCCTAAGTTTTTTGAAGACACCGAGCCTGTAGATGAAAATCTGTCTCTGGAAGATATGGAAAAGGAAATGATTCGAAAAGCATTGAAAAAATACAACGGCAAAAGGAAGGATGCCGCTGAGGAATTGGGAATTTCGGAACGAACATTGTACCGCAAAATCAAACAATACAAACTGGAATGAGCGATCTGAAATATCCAAATTGGAGCTGCCTGCAGCGAATAATGACCACGGATTGCCTGATACCAGCAGTTTGGATCGGGATTTCTTTGCTCATGACCGGATGTTATTCTTTCAAAGGAGTGAGTATACCGGTAGAAGTCTCTTCTTTTTATATACAGGAATTTGGCATCAGCAACCGGGCACTGAAAGCTCCGCGCCAATTGGGAACGGTCTTCACGGATCAGTTCAAGCAAAAAGTGCTCCGGGAGTCCAGACTCATTTTCGATGAAGCAGAACCAGATGTGGAATTCAGTGGTGAGATTTCACAATTTGCAATACGGTCAGTCGCCCCGCAGCCTGATGAGACTACAGCCTTTAGCAGGCTCGATATTACGATCCAGGTCGATTATACAGACCATTTGGATGAGGAGAATAATTGGACCAAATCTTTTTCGGATTTCAGAAATTTTGAACGAAACATCAATTTTCTGGATGTACAGGATCAGCTCGTTATGGAAATATTTGAACAGATCAGTGAAGATGTCTTCAATGAAACTTTCTCAAACTGGTAAATGATGAAGACGTCGACATATTACATTGAAGACCCCCTCCGACTGGATGATATCGATTATGAAGATTTACTCATCAGCATGGAAAATCACCCTGCACAGTCGGAATTGGCCTTTATTACACTATTGAAGCAAAAATTTGCTTTTGGTCGGATCGACGATGAACTCATCCATCAGCTTATTGCCATCGAAAATGACCGTAATTCACTGCAGGAGATGCTTCGGATTGTGAGGCAATTTCCGACCAAGGCTGATATCATGCAAGGAATGCATGAGTCGCCCCAAATAGAAACTTCGGATGTCCAACAACCCCATGCGCCATCAGATCCCTCCACCGACCCCGATGAAGACAATGAAATTCCATTAGAGATTGCCTCTGTAGAATCGGGGGAGGAAGAAGGAACCGGAGAAAATTCTATTCCGAATATCGATCAACAAGATCTGAAACAAGAGGAGGAGGAAACCTCAGAAGTCGAACACACAAACGGAATCCACAATGGTACTTCAGAGGCAATAGAACATAAGATCGAACATGAAGGAACCTTGAGACCGGGACACCCATCTCAGAAAACGGATAAAAACCTGGAGCGAAAAAAGGCCAAAAACAAGAAAAAGAAAAAGAAAAAAAAGAAATCAAAACTGGCGAAACTCGTTGAGAAAGAGCAACAGCGTAAAACTGAAGCAGCGCAACAGGATCAGAAAGATGGTTTTGGAGGGGCAGAATCAGACCCTGAAGAACAGAGTTTCACCTCCTGGCTTCTTGCTCAAAATGAAATACCCGGGACGTCTCGCGAATTTCAGCGCAAGAAGAAAGGGATCAAAAAGAAAAAGATTAAAAGGAAATCCCGTGCCGAAAAACAGGCTGAGCGGAGCGTAGCTGAAAATGAAGAAGTGGTCAGTGAAACACTGGCCAGATTGTACACCCATCAGGGCTTGTATGAAAGGGCCATCCAGATGTATGAAAAATTAAGTTTGAAAATACCGGAAAAAAGTGTTTACTTTGCGGAGAAAATAACTGACATCCGGAAATTAAAATCAGAATAGTCTCATGGTAACTGCAATGACAATACTTATCGCGATCATCAGCGTATTGCTTATGTTGGTCGTGCTCATTCAAAACCCCAAAGGAGGCGGGGTAGATTCTACTTTTGGGGGGCAAAGCGCAAACCAAATGTTCGGAGCTGCGCGTAGCACCAATCTCGTAGAAAAAGCGACCTGGGGGCTGGCTATCTTACTGGTGGTGCTTTGTATCATAACCACGATCATAGTAAGCAATACCGGGGCAGGTTCCACGATCCCGCTATTATCAGAATAGAAAAATCGAAAAACGAAACATATCTGTCAAAATGTCTTTGGGTTTCCAGAGACATTTTTTTTTGACCGAATGACTGCATAAATTTCAGTTCGATTGCCACTTTGTCAGTAATAATTCCATTGGCATTAAAAATGCAATACTGGGCTATGTACTATTAATCTTTATTTACTAAACAATAAAAAACCTTAGGTGCTATGATGAAGCCAATCAACGACAGAGTAGTGGTCAAACCTGCTCCCGCTGATGAAAAAACCAAAGGGGGTATTATTATCCCCGATACTGCGAAAGAAAAACCACAACGTGGGGAAATCGTCGCAGTAGGTCCTGGAAAGGACGGAAATGAGATGACTGTATCCAAAGGAGACATCGTTCTGTATGGCAAATATGCCGGACAGGAGATTTCCTGGGAAGGAACCGATTATCTGATCATGCGGGAAGATGACATCCTGGTTATCCTGGAAGGGTGATCATACATTCATTCGTTTTTATTCAATTATTTAAAATTTAAAATCAAATTACAATGGCTAAAGAAATTAGCTTTAATCTGGAGGCGAGAAATAAACTCAAATCCGGAGTTGATCAATTAGCAAATGCAGTAAAAATCACCTTGGGCCCCAAAGGCCGCAATGTGGTCTTACAAAAATCATTCGGTGCGCCAGCCGTTACCAAAGATGGTGTCACGGTGGCCAAAGAAATCGAATTGAAAGATCCGGTGGAAAATATGGGAGCACAGATGGTCAAGGAAGTAGCCTCCAAAACCGCCGACATTGCTGGTGACGGAACCACCACAGCCACCGTCCTGGCTCAATCCATGATACAGGTGGGCATGAAAAACGTAACTGCCGGAGCCAATCCTATGGATCTGAAGCGCGGTATCGATATTGCCGTAAAAAAGGTAGTGGATAATCTGATCAACCAATCTGAGCGGATCGAAAATGACCTGGAAAAAGTAAAACAGGTAGCAGCCATTTCAGCCAATAATGATTCAGAGATCGGTGAACTGATCGCTGACGCCATGAAGCGTGTGACTAAAGATGGCGTCATAACCGTGGAAGAATCCAAAGGAACTGACACTTATGTTGATGAAGTGATCGGTATGCAGTTTGACAGAGGTTATTTGTCTCCTTATTTCGTTACGGACACTGAAGACATGGTGGCTGAGTACGAAGATGCTCTAATCCTGATCCATGATAAGAAAATTTCCAATATGCAGGAGATTCTGCCCATTCTCGAAAAGGCAGTTTCTTCAGGACGTCCGTTGCTGATTATCGCTGAAGATATCGATAGCCAGGCACTTGGCGTATTAGTCGTGAACAGATTGCGGGCACAGCTCAAAGTGGTAGCTGTAAAAGCTCCAGGATTCGGAGATCGTCGGAAAGCAATGCTTGAAGACATCGCCATCCTGACCGGTGGTACCGTAATCAGCGAAGAAAAAGGATATAAACTCGAAAATACCGAACTGGAACACCTGGGTACGGCTGAAAAAATCGAAGTGGACAAGGACAATACCACTATCGTAAACGGCCGGGGAGATCAGGATCAGATCACTGCCCGGATCAACCAGATCAAGCAACAAATCGAGACTACTACTTCCGAATACGACAAGGAAAAACTGCAGGAAAGACTGGCCAAACTGGCCGGTGGTGTTGCAGTTCTGTACGTAGGTGCAGCAACTGAAACGGAGATGAAGGAGAAGAAAGACCGTGTGGATGATGCCCTTCATGCAACCCGTGCAGCAGTAGAAGAAGGAATTGTTGCTGGTGGAGGTGTTGCATTGGTCAGAGCAATCGAAAGCCTCGAAGGCTTGACAGGAGCCAGCCAGGATGAAAATATCGGTATCCAGATCATCCGCAACGCCCTGGAAGCTCCGCTTCGCGCTATTGCCAATAACGCCGGAGTAGAAGGTTCTGTAGTACTTCAAAAAGTGAAGGACGGGAAAGGTTCGTTCGGTTACAACGCGCGTACCGATGAATACCTGGACCTGAAAAAAGCCGGTGTAATCGACCCGACCAAAGTGACCAGAATTGCACTGGAGAACGCAGCCTCTATTGCCGGTATGATCCTGACTACTGATTGTGTGGTCAATGACAAACCAGAAGAAAATGAAGGTGGTGGAATGCCAGGTGGTGGAATGCCAGGTGGCGGAATGGGCGGCATGATGTAATCATTGCTCCCGTTTAGGAATAAGGAACCGGAATATGCCAAGTTGGTGTATTCCGGTTTTTTATTT
>CBFGVZ010000116.1:0-11632 GCA_965652315.1 uncultured Saprospiraceae bacterium
TTGCTTTTAATTTTTGAGTTCAAATTTAACCGGGAGGATAAACTGTACCCGTACGGGATTTCCCCTTTGCTGACCGGGGGTCCATTTCTGAGGCAGATTACCCATCATCTCCACGACCCGAACGGCTTCATCCCCTAATCCGGCACCAGGATCCCGGACAATTTTGGGGTCTGTAATTGACCCGTCTTTTTCGACTACGAAACTCACAACGACATTCCCTTCGATTCCGTTTTCACGGGCAATGGCGGGATATTTGATATTGCCATACAGGAATTCGAGCATTTTCTGGTCGGCACAGGCTTTCTTTTCATCCGCAGATCCTGAAATGTCCTCACACCCAGGTAAGCGTGGCATTTTTTCCACTACCCGTAAATTTTCTTCCTGTTTGGGGGGTGGGGGTGGGGGGGGTGGTGGGGGTGGGGGTGGAGGTGCTTCTTCCACGACAGGTGCTTCCACGACGGTCTCTTCTTCCACGGACTGATCGACAAATTCCACGATATCTTCTTCTTCGATCAATTCTTCAGGAACTTCTTCAATGACCGGTGGTGGCGGCGGTGGTGGCGGTGGTGGCGGCTCTGCGGTCCGCGGCGGCTCCACTTCGATGTCATCCGGTATCTCGAGCGCATTGTCCGGGATGTAGATAGCCACATCTTCCTGTGTGTAGTTGAAGCTTAGCCATGTGATGGCCAGTGCGATCACTGTCCCCAGCAAAAGAAAAGGCAGGGAATATTTGAAAATATCCACATCGGGATATTTTGCTCTGGCTTCCAGCGGACTTTTCCATTCGTGATCTTCATATTTGGCGGTCAGGTCTTCATTCGTCTTTCGCCTCATGATCATTCTACCGATCAAAATCAGTACAATCACAAAGACAAAAATTCCAGCTACCGACCACACCAAAGTATTACCACTAATATCAATGTTGTCAAACATGTCTTAGATTTTAAAAAATTTTATAATTACTATTCCTGCGAAAGTGCCAATAATATTAGCAATAATATCAGCAATTTCAAAATCTCGGTTTATTAATTTTGAACCTTGTAGAAACTCTATGGTAGTTCCCAGTACGATGCAAAATAAAATTACATATATAACCGGCTGGCGGACATTGGTCTTTTGCAAGAACTTCAGCATGCTCAGGCTCAAAATGCCATACATGACTGCGTGAATAATTTTATCCCAATGTGGCCATTCAAGCCACTTACTACTCAGTGAAGGACTGGAGGGCATCAGTGACAAAAAACATACAACCAACAGCCAGGCAACCCACACCCATTTCCAATTCACTTTTTTCACTTCGTTATTTATTAGATGAACGTAAGAGGGATTTTGGTGTATTATAAGCTGAAATTTTCATCAAAAGCTTTGTAAAGGGATCACGATCATTCCGTTAATTCCTTGTAAGCATCAGCGTCCATTAGTTCATCGAGTTCTTCAGGAGCAGTCATCCGGACCTTTATAATCCACCCTTCTTCAAATGGATCTTCATTGATTCGGGCAGGATTATCGTCTTCGTTTTCATCGACAACCGGATTGAATTCCAGGACTTCCCCACTGACCGGCATGAATAGATCGGAGGTGGTTTTTACAGCTTCCACTGTACCGAAAATTTCATTTTTGGAAAGATTATCGCCTACCGTTTCCACCTCCACGTATACAATATCCCCCAGCTCGTTCTGAGCAAAATCTGTGATTCCGATGAGCACAATGTCGTCCTCCAGTTTTTTGACCCATTCGTGTTCAGCGGAATATTTCAGGTCAGTTGGTACATTCATACTTTTTTATGTTTTTTGATATAATTTCTAATCCATTCGAGATTGACAGATTTGGGTCGTTCCAGAGGCATGCCAAGGGCCCTGTCCCAACAGAGATTGGACAATACGCCCAGTGACCGGGAAACACCAAACAGCACCGTGTAGAAAGTGTATTCCCTGATACCGTAATGGACCAATATGGCACCGGAATGTGCATCGACATTCGGCCAGGGATTCTTGACCTTACCCAGACCTTCCAGAATGCCAGGGACCAGACGAAATAATTGCCAAACCACCTGAATAAGATTGTCATCCTGGAGGTGCTTTTCAGCAAAATTTTTCTGAGCAATGAATCGAGGGTCGGGCTGCCGCAGTACGGCGTGTCCATACCCTGGAATGACCCGGCCTTCGTCCAGGGTTTTTTGAATAAATGCAGTCACCTCTTCATCAGAGGGTGTTTCTGTACCCAGATCATCCAGCATGGCAAAAATAAATTTGATCACTTCCTGATTGGCCAATCCGTGCAAAGGTCCGGCCAGGGCGTTCATTCCGGCAGCCAGAGAATAGTAGGCATCACTCAAAGTAGATCCGACCAGGTGAGTGGTATGTGCACTGGCATTTCCCCCTTCATGATCAGCATGGATAGTCATGTAGAGTCGCATCAGGTCCTCGAACTGAGGATCATTATTCCCTAACATATGAGCAAAATTGGCCGCCCAGTCCAGCGTCTCATCAGCGGGGATGTGGTGGTCATCATGATAAGTGCGACGATATATATAGGCCGCAACATGAGGTAAGCGCGCAATAAGGTCCATCACATCTTCGTAAGTCGGATCCCAGTATTTGGTCTTGGGGATACCTTCATTGTATTGTTTTGCAAAATGGCTTTCGGTCTGCATCGACGCAATTGCCATACTAAATTGGGTCATTGGATGGGTTTCTCGGGGCATGCAATCGAGCATCCGATAGGTGTGCTCAGGAACTTTTGCCCGTCTTTCCCACTCATCTGCCAGAGCTTCCACCTGTGATTGGGACGGAATTTCCCCCGTCAGCATCAGCCAGAAAAGTCCCTCCGGCAAAGGTTCTTCCCCATGGTCTGGCTTGGGAAGTTTCTCACGCAACTGCGGGATACTGTAACCCCGGAATTTGATTCCTTCCATAGGATCGAGCAGGGAGGTTTCGGAAAACATGCTCTTAATACCCCGCATACCCCCGAGTACTTGCCGGATGACAACCGTATCAACCTGCAGATCACCATGGTTTTTTAGTATATCTTTGAGGTCTTTTTGAACTTGTTGAGTTTTTTGTTGAAATAATGATTTCAATTCCTTCATCAGGATGATTTGATTTTGAATCTTTAAAAATATCAGACTACCCAATACGTAGATATTCTGCCTGGGACTATCGACACTGTTCATCGATTGAAAAGTTGTTCTGCCGGTCCCTTCCCGGTGACGTTCACGCACATCCGGTACCCGGCAAAATCAACATAGCAGTCGGATTCACACGTAGTGGGTAATTGGTCAGGACCTGAAGCCCTAATGATCTGAAATCATTCCGGTCTTCATTTTTCCCTGTTTTATCCGGAGCGAAGATACAATATTAATTGCCGATATACAATTATACCCATACCATGTTTCTAATAAATGATATTCTAGTCAGTGATGAATTGCTTGAAAAAAAGTTCTGCTGCGACCTGGGTGCATGCAAGGGCGCGTGCTGTGTAGAAGGGGAATTTGGAGCCCCGCTCGAACCGGAAGAAAGAGAGATTTTACAGGCTCTGAAACCGGAAATATTGCCGCATCTGGATTCGGATTCCCAGGCAGCTATCCGGGAACAGGGCGTCGATACCTTTTACCCTGGAATGAACGATTACGGTACGGCCTTGCGACCGGATGGGGCCTGTGTTTTTGCCGTTTTTGATGAAAACGGTATGGCACTATGTGGAATCGAGCAACAATATCAGTCTGGTAACATCGATTTCAAAAAACCCCTGAGCTGTGAATTGTATCCCATTCGGGTGACCAAAAATCCAACCACCGGATTTACGGCGCTCAATTTCGATGATTGGAGCATATGTAAGCCCGCTGGCGTCCTGGGTAAGGAAATGGGACTACCGGTCATCCAGTTCCTCCGATCCGCCCTCATCAGGGCATATGGCGAAGAATTTTATGAGGCACTGGAGGCGGCTGCTGCGCATCTCGACAACGACTCTGAGGAAACATAATTTCAGATAATATGGCGTTAATTTGTTATTTTTTATACCTTTGCGCATCTTTTTATTGCAGGAAGTCGTTTCCGGAATGGAAATACCGGAGTGATTTTCGACGATGTTTTACGGAGATTATTGACAGAAATTGAAAGTAAATTTTGATAGATTATGGCCTTGATAGGGACAATTCGTAAGAATAGTTGGTTGTTGTTTGTGATGATTGGTCTGGCACTAGCCGCGTTTCTGATCATGGATATGGTCGGACAAGGCAGCCAAATGAGTATGGGAAACATGACCATCGGTAAAATCAATGGGGAAGAATTGGATTATCGCCAATTCATGGCACATGAAGAAGCGGTATATGCCGGAGGGGGTTCCGATATGTATTCCCGACGCAATTTTTTGTGGAATTATTACCTCAATAAGGCCCTCTTTGATGCGGAAGCACAAGCCAATGGTATTCAGGTGGGGCGTGAGGAATTGTTGAATCTGGAATTCGGAAACAATCTCAGTCCGGTCATCCAGCAACGCTTCTCCAATCCCCAGACGGGTCAGGTCGATTTTGAACAGTTGAATGGTATCCGGCAACAGATCCAAAGCGGTGCCATGCCCGAGGAAACCCGCCAATTCTGGGCCTGGCAGGAAAAAGAAATTATTACAGACCGCAAACAGCAAAAAGTACAGAACCTGGTCGCACAATCCTTCTACACCCCTTCCTGGCTGGTGAATCGGCTCATGGAGGACCAGAACAGCACCTCAAATGTGGCCTATGTCAAAATTCCGTTCAATAAAGCCGAAGGAGAGGAGCCACAGGTAACAGATGCACAGATCATGGATTACATGAAGGAGCACAGAGGGACCTATTACAACGAAGAAGAGACAAAGGAACTGGAATACCTGGTCCTCACAGTATCACCTACGGCACAGGATTCAGCTGAAGTGTGGCAGCGTGTTCAGGAATTGAAGGTGGATTTTGCAGCAACCAGCAACGACACTACTTTTATTCAAAGCCATGAAGGCACATTTCTCAGTGCCTTTCAATATAAGGAAGACTTACCGGCAGTTATAGCTGATTCAGCTTTTATGAACCCGGTCGGCTCACTGATTGGTCCTTATCAGGTAGGAAATAGTGTTTCTGTATCAAAAATAATAAACCGGATGGTTGTTCCGGATTCTGTCCGGTCCCGGCATATTCTGTTTACGGCCAATACCCAGCAGGAAATGATCAGTGGATATCAAAGAGCGGACAGCCTCAAGACTTTGATCGAAACCGGAGTGGCCACGTTTGATTCCCTGGCCCGGGCCTACGGACAAGATGCTTCGGCCCCTCAGGGAGGAGAACTCGGTTATGCCGCGCAGGGTCAGATGGTGCCTTCATTCAATAATTTATTGTTTTATCAATCTGAGGTCGGCAAGCTTTATACTGTGGCTACCCAATTTGGCATACACCTTGTGGAAGTACTGGACAAAAAATACCTCACCAATAAGGAAGGGGTTCAACTGGCCACGGTACAGGAAAATTTTGTGCCCAGTCAGCGTACGCAGGATTCACTCTATGCAGTGGCGCAGGAGTTGGTGACCGAAGCCCGGACCCTGGATGATCTCCGGCAGGAACTGGTTGATTTGCCTCAGTACCGCCTGCAGTCAGCAGAACCAGTTCAGAAAAATGATTATATGTTTGGTTCATTCGGAGGGGGAAGTGTGAGCCGTGATATCATCAAATGGGCATTCGGAAATGACACCCAGGATGGAGACCTCTCTTCCGTAGTGTATATTTATCAGCATCCTGCATTGTTCTACAATGAGAAATACGTCATTGTTGGCCTGGATCAGACCCAACCCAAGGGTTTTCCGGCTCCGGAAAACGTCCGGCTGAATATAGAACAACTCGTAGTGGACCAACTGAAAGGCCAGCAGATCGTCGAGAATATTTCCGGGACGACGTTGCAGGCCATCGCTGATCAGTATGAAGTGGCCGTGGATACGGCATTTGGCGTGTCCTTTGCGAACGACCTGGTCGAAGGAATCGGTGAAGAACCTGCATTGGTGGCCGCTGTCAAGAATACTCCCAACAATTCCCTGACGGCTCCGATCATCGGTAATACCGGAGTATTCGTCGCGCTTCCTTTCAGCCGACAGCAGGTGAGTACCGCCAATTATACGACGGTTCGACAAAATTCGGTCAATCAAATGGCACAGCAGGTTTCCGGTGCTTTGATCTCTTCGCTCAAGGATAAGGCTGAAATAGTGGACAACAGGTCAGATTTTTATTAGGATAATCTGAGAAAACGATCCGCTATTTATATTAAAGACATAAATTGGACTGTTCTTAATTTTCAGGAACAGTCTTTTTTTATGGGGTACAGATTCATAGGAGCTTGGCTAATCTTTATGCTGGTCAGTGCTGATGTTCAAGCACAGTCCAATCCTTATGACGGGTTCTCTGCTTTCAGATCTGGTCAGGGTGCACGCAATTCCGGACTGGCTGAGACCAACGGGGCTGAAAAGGGGCAGTATTTTGAAACCTGGCTGGTGAATCCTGCTGGCCTCGAATCCGCTTCCTGGTCCAATACATCTTTCTTTTCTTCGTTTCATCCGGGCGACATCCGCTCGTTTGCATTAAATGCCCTGGTATCCCGTGATTCGGTGTGGCCGCTGGCCATCGGACTCTCCCGAACCGACTTTGGTTCCAATGGCCGTTATGACGCCGAAGGACGTGCTCTCGGTGAATTTGCAGCCCATACCACACAATTGAGTCTGGGCTCCAGACGCCAATTGAGTGAAAGGTTGTATCTGGGTGCCTCGATTCACTATGATTGGCGAACCATCGATGTTTATCATTCTCATGTACTTCATTTTACGATCGGCGGTATTTATCAGGCGGATGAGTTCAATAACTTTGGATTGACGCTGACCGATCTGGGCTATGAAATCATCCCTTTTGAGTCTCGGAGGCATTCCCTCCCCCTGGATCTGTCCGTCTATTGGCAGCGCGAACTCAATTATCTGCCTTTTACATTTTTCCTCCGGATGCAGAAACTCAATTTATGGAACCGGATGGAATATGCCAACCCTTTCCAGACTGGCGACCAGAATCTCAATGCCGGACCAGAAAAACATTCCCGGTTTCGCGATTTTACTCAGGAAGTCCTGCGGCACATGGTGATCGGCGGTGAGTTCGAGTTTGGTGATCCCGGAAAAGTGTGGCTTCGATTTTCTTACGATCACTGGCGCAATGAACAATTGGGAATACCCTCGATCAGATCCCTTGAAGGGGTCTCCGTCGGTTTTGGATTGCAATTGAAATTTGCACGGATTGATTACACCTGGGAACGGGTGTATTTCGATGCTGGTTCTCACCAGGTCTCTCTGGCATTTCGGTTGTTTGAGAAGAATAGAAGGGAAAAGGGGTTCTGAGGAGTTGTAAATTCAGAGTTCCTGACCTGATCCCGGAAAGATCAATGCGGTTTACCGGATTGTCTAAAGAATCGTGCTACGGTAAATACCCATTCGGGAGTTCTCCTATAACTCACAACAAATTCTTATCTTTGCAGCTTCAAATAGCGGAATTACATGTACAGGGAATACGATCAACTCAACCTGCCGGAGATAGACCGGACCATCCTCGAATTTTGGGATAAAAGGAAGATTTTTGAAAAAAGTGTGGAAAGAAGAGATCCGGAAAATGCATTTGTTTTCTATGAAGGACCACCATCAGCCAATGGTAAGCCTGGTATTCACCATGTGATGGCTCGTGCGATCAAGGATATAATCTGCCGCTACCACTCCATGAAAGGCAAACGAGTAGAGCGGAAAGGGGGGTGGGACACCCATGGTCTTCCCGTGGAACTTCAGGTGGAAAAGGAACTTGGAATTACCAAGGATGATATTGGGGACAAAATATCAGTGTCAGAATATAATGCTCGTTGTCGTGAAACGGTCATGAAATACAAAAGCGTATGGGACGACCTGACCAGGAAAATGGGCTATTGGGTGGATCTGGATGATCCATATATTACCTTCCGGAATGATTATATCGAATCGGTTTGGTTTTTACTGAAGAAATTCTACGAGAAAAATCTGCTGTATAAAGGATACACCATCCAGCCATACAGCCCGGGTGCCGGCACAGGTCTATCTACCCACGAACTCAATATGCCCGGAGCCTACCGGGACGTCACCGATACATCTGTGGTAGCACAATTTAAGGTCCTCAGGGAGGGTAAATCAGAATTTTTGTGGGAAGGTGCTGAAGGTGATATCCCTCTGTTTTTCCTGGCCTGGACAACCACACCCTGGACTTTGCCTTCCAATACAGCACTGGCTGTTGGCCCGAAATTCACCTACGTTCGGATCAAAACCGTCAATCCCTATACCGGAATTCCTATCCGCGTAATCCTTGCCGAAAGCCTGATTCCTCAGTGGTTCGATCCGTCCGCCGAAAACCAGGATCCGGATTCCTACCATTCAGGCATGAAACACGTTCCCTGGACCCGGGAAACATCCTGGGAAGGACAATCATTGGAAGGCATCCGCTATGAACAATTACTGCCATTCGCCCAACCCACGGATGGGGATGCTTTTCGGGTGCTGGTAGATTCATTCGTTACCATTGACGACGGTACAGGTATCGTCCATATTGCGCCTTCATTTGGTGCAGATGACCGCCGTGTTGCGGGAAAATATGGTATCGGTTCACTGACCCTGGTCGACAAAAAAGGAAAATTCGTAGAAGAGGCCGGAGAATTTGCAGGCAGATACGTCAAGGATTATCGGGATGAAGGCGCTGATTTTGTGTCGGTGGATGTCGATATCGCAGTCCGGTTGAAAAAGGAGAATAAAGCCTTCAATGTACAGAAGTATGTCCACAGTTATCCGCATTGCTGGCGGACTGATAAGCCGATTCTGTACTATCCCCTGGATTCCTGGTTTATCCGGTCGACCGAAATGAAGGATCGTCTTGTGAAATTGAATAAAACCATAAACTGGAAACCAAAATCTACAGGCGAAGGCCGGTTCGGGAACTGGCTGGAAAACCTCCAGGACTGGAACCTTTCCCGTTCCAGGTTTTGGGGTATTCCATTGCCGATCTGGCGTTCCGAGGATGGATCGACCGAAAAATGTATTGGCAGCGTGGAAGAACTTCAATCCGAAATAGAACGTGCCAATGAAGTTCTGGGGCTGGATCAGAAGGTTCCCGGAGATCTGCACCGTCCTTACATTGATGAGATAGTGCTGGTGGATGAGTCCGGCCGGCCCATGAAGCGTGAAACAGACCTGATCGATGTATGGTTTGACAGTGGCTCCATGCCATACGCACAATGGCATTACCCCTTTGAAAATCAGAAAAAATTTAAAGAAAATTATCCGGCCGATTTCATTTCGGAGGGTGTGGATCAGACGCGAGGCTGGTTTTTTACACTACACGCTATAGCCGGAATGCTATTTGACAGCGTAGCCTTCCGAAATGTTATCTCGACCGGTCTGGTGCTCGATAAGAATGGCCAGAAAATGTCCAAACGTCATGGAAATGCTGTGGATCCTTTTGAGACCCTTGCGGCAAAAGGAGCGGATGCCACGCGCTGGTATATGATCTCCAATGCCCAGCCTTGGGATAACCTGAAATTTGACCCTGCCGGGATCGATGAGATTAGCCGTAGGTTCTTTGGTACGCTGTACAACATCTACTCTTTTTATGCGCTATATGCCAACATTGATGAATTTTCATATAAAGAAGCGGATATCGACATCAATTCCCGACCGGAGATCGACCGGTGGATTCTTTCCAGCCTCAATACGCTGATTCAGGAAGTTGATACCTTCTATGCAGATTACGAACCGATGCAGGCTGCCCGAAAAATAATGTATTTTGTCGATGATCAGTTGTCCAATTGGTACGTACGGCTTTGCCGCCGTCGCTTCTGGAAAGGGGATTACGAATCAGATAAAATTGCGGCATACCAGACCCTGTACGAATGCCAGGTTACGGTGGCTAAACTGATGGCGCCCATCGCTCCGTTTTTTGCAGACTGGCTGTATACTAACCTCAATAATGTAAGCGGTCGTGAAGAATACGAGTCGGTTCATCTGACGCTGATTCCGCATGTCAATATCGATCGGATCGACCAGAAGTTGGAAGAGCGGATGGATTATGCCAAAAGGATATCGTCGCTGGTCCTCTCACTCCGTAAAAAGGAACAGATTCGGGTTCGTCAACCATTGAATAAAATAATCCTGCCGGTGCTCGATCCGGCGTTTGAAGGCCAGGTCAGAGCCGTGGAGGAATTGATCAAGGCAGAAGTAAATGTGAAAGAAATCGAATACGTGACGGATACGGCAGGCATTATTACAAAAAACATCAAGCCGAATTTCAAAACGCTGGGTCGCCGGCTGGGGAAGGATATGAAAGCCGGAGCTGCGATCATCAGCCAATTGGGACAGGCGGAAATTGCAGAAATTGAACGGACCGGAATTTTTGAACTGGAAGTGGATGATACCAGGTATGAACTGACTCAGGAGGATTTTGTGATTGGCTCTGACGATATCGAAGGCTGGCTGGTAGCACGGGATGAATCGATTACCGTCGCGCTCGACATTCAATTGGATAATGATCTGATCGCGGAGGGTATTGCCCGGGAGTTGGTGAATCGCATTCAAAACCTGAGGAAGGATGCGCAGTTTGACGTGACCGACCGCATTCAGGTGGTCGTCAGTCCTCATGATTTCGTGATTCCGGCGGTAGAAAAATTCGGATCTTATATCAGAGAAGAGGTTCTGGCTGATGATCTGAAAATTGATGCAGCGCCCAATGGCCGGGAAGTCGAACTCGTAGATGGTCAGAAGATTCGCATTACCCTGCACAAGAATTGATCGATGTCCCGGATCGTACAATCGGAGGGGATAGTGATCCGTCGAATGAACTACCGGGAGTCCAGTATGATCGTGGATATTTTTACCGAAAGTCACGGTTTATCCGGATTTATCGTTTCCGGTGTTCGCAAATCCAAACCGGTTATTTCTCCGGTACTGTTTACCCCGGGGTATCACTTGTCGCTGGTGTATTATGAACGGGAACCGCACCAGTTGTGGAGGATCCGGGAGGCCAGTATTGCCCGCCCCCTTTTTCGGACCCCTTTTGACATCATCCGGGGGAATACCGCCTTATGTATGTGTGAAGTGATACGAAAAACCGTGCTGCCTTATGACGTGAATCCGGCCCTCTTCCAATTTATGTCTTCCTATTTTCAAACGCTGGATTCTACGGAGAAATCCGGTAATATTCTGTTGCATTTTCTGGTCCATCTATCGGTCGAATTGGGTTTCGGACCCAGGGGGGAATCGGATTCCATGTCCGACGCTTTGTTTTTTGATATCAAATCGGGTGAATTTCAGAAGGAGGAGCCACTCCACAATCTGATTCTTACACCGGAAATCAGCTCTTTTTTACGGAAGACTCTACACGTCACTTTAGAGGAATCTGCCTCCATCCAAATGAGTAGGCGTTGCCGGCAGGAACTGACGGATGGTTTGATCGATTACATCAGGTACCACAGCCACGCTGCACCGGAAATCAAATCATATGAACTACTGAAAAAAATATGGTAACGATTGGATTAGCTGGAATTATTCACCACATACAGTCAGAAAAAGAAGTATTATATTGAAT
>CBFGVZ010000117.1:0-11386 GCA_965652315.1 uncultured Saprospiraceae bacterium
TCGCAGGTTCAAATTTCCCAATCTGAATTTTTTGCTATACGCACAATTTTACTTTATTGTTTCATTTTGTATCTTTGGCAGTCCATTGCGGGATGTGGCGCAGTCCGGTAGCGCACACGGCTGGGGGCCGTGTGGTCGCAGGTTCAAATCCTGTCATCCCGACAAATACGTATGATCGTCCAAATGCGTTCATCACCAATTCCGACTAAAGGTAATTGTGGGTGTAACGTATGTATTGCCAGCCTCCTTAGCTCAGTTGGTAGAGCAATGCTTTCGTAAAGCATGGGTCGTAGGTTCAAGTCCTATAGGAGGCTCTTTGGTGATAATCGAAACACCAGAAATTTTTTTCCTTCCACAGATTTAACCCTGAACATCGAAATTCCTGCCCACAGAGGAGGTGTTTCTGTAGTAAAATTCCGTATCCATGACATGCAGAATAAAGGAATTGCTATATTGTAGGTTAGAACAATCTGCAAACGGGAATAAATGAAACACAAAGTGTATTACATCATGGGAGTATCTGGAAGTGGCAAATCCACCATCGGTAAGCTACTGAGCGAAAAACTGAACATTCCATTTTATGACAGTGACCTTTTTCATCCGAAAGCCAATATAGAAAAAATGTCCGCGGGAATCCCGTTGAATGATGACGATCGCCAACCATGGTTACAGGCCATTCATGATTTTGCGCTGCAGGAATTACCTGAAGGAAGCCTGATCATCGCCACCTCAGCACTCAAGGAAAAATATCGGGATCTCCTGGACGGCGATCTCCCCAAAGATCAGGTCCGGTGGATATTTCTACATGGAAGATTCGAACTCCTGTACGACCGAATCGCCCGGCGTAAAGGACATTTTATGCCGGAATCCCTGCTTCAGTCTCAGTTTGACACGCTGGAAATACCCCATAGAAACGTCATCGCCGTGGATGTCGAACAGTCACCGGAAATGATTGTCGATGAAATAATTTCTAAACTTTGAAAACCGGTATCCGAATCAAAGTTCTTTGATCATGATATTTTTGAATTGGACTATATCGCCATGATCCTGGAGACCGATTTTCCCCTTTTTAAAAGTACCAAATCCGGGCCATTGTTTGAACTTGCTATTGGCCAGCATTTCGTTCCATTCGTCATTGAACATCTGGGTTTCAACGACCTGGGTGCCATTCAACTTGAAGATCAGATGTCCATTGTCCAACATGATCTCAGCCGTATTCCATTCCCCGGCAGGTTTGACGGTTTCCGGTAAAGCCTGGACCAAATCGTACAGACTACCTGCCCGATGGGTCAGAATCTTCGCATCGGGGTGACAAGTATTATCCAGTATCTGCATTTCCGGTCCGGTGTGGTACGTTTTTTTCTGACCTTCTTCCTGAATATTGAAAATGATGCCGGAGTTTCCGCATTCTGACACATTCCAATCCAGCTTGAGATGAAAATTCTCATACTCCCCATCGGTAACCAGGTCACCTCCAGCACCATCTGCATCCGGATTGTAAGTCAGGATGCCATCCGCTACGGTCCATCTGTTGCTGACGTTATTTTCATTGAAGGTGTGCCATCCATTGGTCGTCTTACCGTCAAAAAGTAATTTCCAGCCTTCATCCTGCTGAGCCTGACTCAGCATATTGTCCTGATCCATCATGGTTTCAGATTTTCCAGCTGCCTGGCCCGTTACTTTTTTTGATCCACCACAGGAAATAAATCCAAAAAGAACGGTCATCAGGAAAGCGGTATAAGCGATATTTTTCATACGTTGATTCATTTGATATAAAAGGTATGCCTGCAAAATACAAAGTTACCGTGTATTTATTACCAATCGAAGATTGTTTTTTGAGTAGGAACGGCATGTAGTACGTCCCCTGAAATGACATTGAGCCATGCAGGCCGTGAATTAGTATTTATATTACTTTATATTTGAAGATCAGGTAAAGACGAAAATCTCGTTACATACCTTAAAACCAATATACCTATGGCCGACATTGTAATAATCTCATCCAGTATCCGGCATAATCGCAAAAGCCACCGGGTCGCACTGTTTTTCCAGAAATTTATCGAATCCAAAGGGCAGGACCCACCGGAAATCCTTGACCTGAAAGTATACAACTTCCCTTTGTTCACAGAACGATTGGCCAGGATGGAAAATCCACAACCCGAATGGGTAGCATTCGGCGACCGGATCAATCGGGCAGAAGGGGTCATCATCGTCACACCGGAATACAACGGAGGTTACCCCGCCAGTCTGAAGAATGTGATCGATTTTATGTATAAGGAATGGCATCGTAAACCGATGGCCATTGCTACCGTGTCGGATGGCCGATATGGTGGCACCCAGGTCATCCAGTCGCTACAATTTACCCTTTGGAAGATCGGGGCCTGGACCATTCCGGTCCGGTATCATGTCTCTAACATCGATACGTCGTACGATGAAAATGGAAATTCCGCTAATCCTGACGTGACGGACAAACTGGCCGGAGCATTACTTGAAGAATTGCTCTGGAGCATCCGGGCTAAGCGGGAAAAAGACCAGAAAAATAAAAAATGACCGATGGAACGGTTTCCATAATCATTCCCCACCGGAACCAGCACGCACAGCTTCGTAAATGCCTGGATCGTCTGATCCAATTGGGTTACTGCGATCAGGAAATTATCGTGGTGGACAATAGCCAGGAGGGGCCTCCGTATTTCCTGACCGATTATCCGGTCCGTACGCTTCATACCGATGACCGTCCTTCGCCTTACGTCGCGCGCAATCAGGGTATTTCAAATGCTAAATGTAAAATCATTGCCTTACTGGACGTGAATGCCACCGTTGAAACCGGCTGGTTGGAAAACGCTTTGAAGATCCTGCGGGACGATGTCATAGTGGGAGGGACAGTTACGCGACCGGATCCTGCCAATCTCGATGCATTTCAACGTTTTGATTACCTGCATTCCGTAGTCATTTCGAGCTTGAATGAACCCATCAAAGCACTTCCAGGGGGGAATTTATTTTTTTATAAAAAAGTATGGAAAGACGTTGGCCCGTTCCGCGAGGTGCGATCACTGGGCGATATGGAATGGACCAGCCGGGCTCTTAAAATGGGATTTGAATTGAAGGTAGATCCCGGGATCCGATTTCAATACCCATTCAAAACCGGAAAAGTTTTTTCGGCAAAATACCGACGACTGGGGAAAGGCCACGCAGAGAATGATTTTCATCGATTCCCGGTCTGGTACGTGGTGAAAAACCTCCTACCACCTTCGTTGGCATTTGTGCGAAACATGCAAAACCGAAATCGCAACGAACGGATGGGGCTTTCCTCGTTGCTGATCTTCTTCCTGTGCTATTGGGTAAAAATCAATTATGCCTTGGGATATATGGGATATTATTTCGGAGAGGATTCCTGATTTGATTGAATCACCACCCCAGCAAGCCGATCGAAATCACATTGACGCCATTATTCCGGGTATAACTCACACCGGTTCCCATAATTACATTTCGACGTTCTGAAGCATACAATTGGTTACTCCATCTTTACGGCCATCTTCGCGACAATCTGTTTTACGGATTTATCCGCTGATAATCAGTATTAATGGGGTAAGGTCAGGATGTCTGAATTTTATTTCAAACGCAATCCATTCCTCATTGTGGTTCTGGACGATAGCATCCATTTCCAGGCGATTGGAATCTCTGTAATAAAATACTTTTTTACACTTTTTGAGGCAATCACTTTACGCTTTGTAGAAAACCAAAAACAACCATGAGTGTAGATGTACACAGCTGGTAACTACACAGCCACCCGGTAAAATCTGTCGATTTACGGTCCTTTTTCCCCTGACCCAAATAGGAGTCGACCGAAAATCGCCTCGTCTCCCTATAAGGTCAGGGGTGAAACGAGGCGATTTTTGAGAGGGCTGTGAATGACCAGGGATATTCTACTTTTCAGTCAGCCGGAGATCGCCATTGTTGTTTTTATCCAGCCGGAAGGAATCGAACAATTCTCCTGTAACAGTATAGGTATTGAAATGCAGTGTATCGCCTTCGATATCGATTACCTGATACAACTGTGTATTTTCACCCTGTTTTTGCATCCAGGATTTGGCCTCGCCCACTTCGTACATTTTGGGACCGCTGACCGAAACCACATACATCGTTCCCGTATTACCAGGCGTAGATTCACCTGCCGCTAACATCCCCCGGCCGTAGGCATGGTCATGCCCCTGCAACAACAAATCCACACCATATTTTTCCACGAGGGGCATAAAAGCCCGTCGGATCTGCGGATTGTCCCGACTCTCCTTCGTACTGTAAAACGGTTGGTGCAAGGTAAGAATGATCCATTTCTGCTTCGTTTTCTGCAACACCGATTCCAGCCACCGCGCCTGGACCTTGCGTAACTTCCGGTCATTTTCACTCGTCGTACCATCCAGCGAAATAATCCTTACAGCAGGATAGTCGATATAATAGCAAGCTCCCCGCAACTTCTCATAACCCTCCGGACCGTTTTCCGGCAGAGTGAAGTGTGTCCGCCACAGTGGAGACAGCATGGGATAATCATATTCATGATTCCCCGGCGTCATAATAGAAGGGATCATCCGATGGATAAAATCACCCGCTTCGTAAAGATCTCCCCATTCCCGGTCGTTGTACCCGCGGTTGACCAGGTCACCCGCGTACAACATGAAGGATGCATCAGGCGCTGATCGGTAGGCCTGCCGGATAGCCCTGGACCACTGGCTGCGCAAATCACTTTGGGGATCGCCGAAATAGATAAATGTAAACGACGAATCCGGATGAGACACGGGCAATTTGACATGTATCCATTCACTCCAGCCTGCGTCATCGTTTCCGACCCGATACATATACTGAGCCCCGGGCATCAGATCAGAAACCTTCACCCGGAAACTTTTGAAAATGCCGGTACGGCCGTCATAGGTCACCGTATCCAATTCTGCCACAGCCGGAACGATGGTTCCTGTTTTGACGTCGGTTACAGGATGGGGGGAAGCCAACTGATACTGGATATAACTATGGTCCATTTCCATCGGACATCGCCAGGTAAACGCCAGTCCAGTGGTACCAGACTCCAATGGATTTACAAATATTCGGGTTGGTATAGTACTGGATTGGGAATAGACCGCACCAGTCAAAAAAACCATTGTTAAAACGCCTATAATCCGATTTATACTTCCTTGCATCATTATGGGTTTTGTTTTTTGATCAAACGACTGCCTTTATCGGCTTTCTCCAGGGAAAATTCATCAAATAATTTCCCCTCCGTAGTATAACTTTTATAATTCAGATGGTCTCCATCGACCTTCACTACCTGAAACAACTGCACATTCTCCCCCCGTACCTGCATCCATTCTGCATGACCCACATCGTACACTTTGGGTCCGCTCACCGAAACCACATACATGGTCCCTTCATCGGATTGGCCGTTTCGGTCCAGCATTCCCCGGCCGTATCCGTGATCGTGCCCCTGTAACACCAGATCCACACCGTACCTGTCCACTATGGGTTTGAAAGCAGTCCGTAATTTGGGATTGTTCCGGTCGGGCCGGGTATGGTAGAACGGATAATGCATGGTCATCACGGTCCATCGTTTGGGATTGTTTTCCAATACATTTTCCAGCCACCGCACCATCGCCAGGCGCATCTGCGGATCTTCATCGATCTGCTCTCCGTCCAGTGAAATCACCCGGAGTTCCGGAAAATCCACGTAGTAGCATGAGCCTTTTAGTTCATCTATCCCAGCCGGTCCATTCTCCGGTAAGGTAAAATGAGACCTCCACAGTGGGGTGAGAATCACATTTGTAAATTCATGGTTACCAGGGGTCAGCACAGAAGGCAGCATGCGGTGTATAAAACCACCCGCGTCGTACCATTCCTGCCATTCAGCATCGTTGTAGCCTTTGTTGACCAGATCACCCGCATACAGGATAAAATCGGCTTCCGGTGCGGTAGCGTATGCTTGCCGGATTGTTCGGGACCATTGACTTCGTAGATCGTTTTGAGGATCACCGAGATAAATAAAAGTCAATGTTTCATTCGGGTCATTGGGCGGCAGATCAAATTGAATCCATTCGCTCCAACCTGTTTCTTCGTTTCCCACCCGGTACATATAGGTCATACCAGGCTGGAGTCCGGATAATCGGACACGAAAACTTTGGAAAATGCCAGTTTTGTGGTCAAATTTCACCGTATCCACCTGCCTCACCGCTTTCACCTCTTCAATATGCTCCAAATCCCGGACCGGATGCGCATCCGCCAATTTCCATTGAATAGATTGGTTGTTCACTTTACCTTCAATCCTCCAGGTCACGGCCACGCCGGTATTTCCCGATTCCGCGGGATTGAGCATGATGCGTTGTGGAAGCTGTTGTACCTGACTATACGTTGGCGTAAATGGGCCAAATATACAGGTCAAAATTGCCATAAATATTAGTATGCTCCATTGTTTAATCATGTCCCTGAATCTTTTCATTTATCTTTTTTCCTTCCATCCCGATGGTTTATATTCTCTCGAGAAAATCTATGAGTCTGCTAACCTGCATACCCGACCTGGTAAACCTTGTCATGCTGACTATAATCCGAGTCAATACGCACGTCAATGACTTACCGACCCCTCCTTGCTTCCGCCTTGATCTCCTCCAAGGTGGCCTGATAAAAAGCTACCTTCTCCCGTTGCCAGGTATAAACCACAGCGATGGTATCGTCCCAGGAAATGATGGAGGGATAAGAAAATTCATCATCCGGATGGCCAGTTTCTATGTCGAGTTTCCAGGGCCACGTTTTCCCGTTATCTTCCGATATGGCCAACGTCAGCGGTGCGCGGTCTCCCCAGTTTTTGTCATCCGGATTGTAGACTAGTACAAGTTCACCGCCTGGTAACTTTACGAGATCAATCCCGCTGTTGGGATTGGGTAGCCCCGTATCGTACATTTCTGTCCAGGTATGGCCATAGTCCTCCGAATCGCTGCGTCCGATAAATCCGGAGGAGGTCCGTAACAGCATGTGCACGTGTCCCGGCTGCGATTCCCACAAAGTGGGCTGGATGGCGCCCTTTCCCTTCACCTTAGTTGTATCCATTGGGACATAATCTTCGGCAGTCCAGCTCAACCCGCCATCAGTGCTTCGATCTACGAAGGCCCTCCACGGACCTTCCTCGTGGGATGCAGGTGCCAACCAATCTCCGTTACTCAGCACGATGGCTTTATTCTTCACAGGCCCCCGGCCGCCCCGATCTCCGGGAACCAGTTCTGCCGCTTTACTCCACGTTTTGGCGTTATCGGTGGACACGGTGTACCAGGTTTCCCATGTAGGAATTTCTTTGCCTACTTTAAAATACAGTATGATCCGGTCATCTGGTGCCCGGAACAATACCGGATTCCAATGCGGGTCTTCGCGGAGTTTTTCCAATTCGATGGGTTTGGTCCAGTGGCCCGGTGTTCCCGTTGACATCCAGATACCCACATCGTCGTCCTTCTCCGCCGTTCCACCGAACCACGCAACGACAAATTCACCATTGGCCATCCGCGCTATGGTAGAGGCGTGACACTGTTCGAATCCATCCGCCTGATCGTAAATGAAATCCGTAATAGGGCCGTCCGGTACATCTTGTTCCTGCCCACCTTTGGAATTCTGGCAAGCGTTCAAAGCCAAAATAATACACAAAATGGGCAAGGTAACTTTACATCCCGACGTCCCTATCCAGGTCTTTAATTTCATCTTTGTTCTCATGTAATTTAGTGGTTTGAATCCTCTGAAGAGGCAGAATCAGCTTTCAGAAGTTATATTTTAAATACCGCATTATTTCATTTTTTGAGCTGGTTACGCCGCTCCATCACCTCGCGCCAGGTCGTCAGAATAATACCTTCATCTTTGATGTATTGCGCCAACCTCGGATCTTGCATCGCGAGCATATCAGCCCTGCGACGGTCGCCTGATCCGGAGATTTCGCTGAAAATTTCCGATGGCTGGGTGCAATGCATGATGACCATCGTCAGTCCAGGTTCAAGCTCTGCAAAGGTTTCGATATATTTGGCTGTGTAAAAATCCTGTAATGTTTGATCGCTTCGATCCATGTCATCGGGGATGTGCCAGCCTGAAGTGTTGTGGAGATCGTCCAGGACAGGGAGTCCACCGTCCCATATTTTTTGCCCTAACACGGGGACATACTCCAGGAGTCCAGGCAGCTCAATTTCCATGCCCTCCTGGTATTTACCCTTCGCTCTGAGATCTGCAATTATATCCTGCCGATATGATTCTTTCAAATACGCTATATGACCTCCCGGAAACATCACGGGGATCTGTTCTTCTATTCCGACTTTGATATACCGTTCCAAAAAATCCATATCCGCGAATAAGGTGCCCATATGCGAATCGAGGTGGGTGGGTTCAAAACCCATGGTACGGGCCCGGTCCAACTGGGCGCGGATCTCTGCTTCCACTTCATCAGGCGAAGCGTGCTGCACTACTTGTGGTACAGAATGCCAAAGGGCTCCTTCCTCATCGACCAGACCGGGAACTGCCGGCTTACCCATCAGGGGTCCCCAGCGATATTTCTTCCATTCTGATGTCAGCGTCAGGTGAAGGCCGGCATCCACCCGGGGATTATCTTTGAGATAGCGGACCATATCGGGCACCCAGGGACAGGGCATCATCACGCTGCACGAATTCGCCACCCCATCGCCGATGGCCCGGATGGTTCCTTCGTTGGAGTCCCAGGACATCCCCGCATCGTCAACGTGCAGGATCAGGACTTTCTTCCCCGATGGATACCCCAGACGCTCGGCATAGGTCAGATCCTGTCCGTGCCCCACGATAATACTCGTCAGTACTGTCATCAGAACCAGGTAGGTCCTTCTACAAAAAATCGGTATTTGGGAGTTCGATGACCGTAGCCACGAAAGGTTTTTCTTTGTTTTCATACGATACACATTAAGGAGTGCGGGGGTTCCCCGGAAAAATACTATAACTGTCATTGGTGCCGGATAGCATCTCAGGTACAGGCTCCTCCAAATCTACAACAGAACCAGCTATTCCAATGGTATTGGGCTCCGGAACAGTCGATTCCTGAGCTAAAATGATCGTTGGTTCCGATTGAATTGTCAAGCAACCGGGAATCAGGACGGGTGTAAATAGTATTAAACTACTAATGATGGATGAGGTTATTACACGTATTCGCTTCACTTATTCGATCTTTATACCGGATAGCTAAGATGCCATTCTATTTTCACCGGTAATATACCAATTTTTACGATAACCGATAGTATATTGTCCCATTGTGGCAAACCATGGGAAGAACGACTCCCCTGATCAAGCATGGTATTTGCTTTAAGTAGTTGCGAGGCATGACCGAATGTAGTCGGGCTGTCTAAGCACAAGTTCCGAATCATCGGAACATTAGCAATGTTAAATATCGTTGCTATATACGTTTACGAGGAGGCCCTAATTAGAATGCTAATTTTAAAGGCATGCCAACATTAGGCGCCGGCCCGGGCAGGCAAGGCAATCCCTACACAAGACTCAATAACATTTTAAACCGAATCAGGCTACTACCTTCACCTTTGCCCTAACACCCTATTAATCCCGGTCCGTAATCTCCAATATCGGATCACCGATACTGCCACTCGGCATTTGAATATCGAGCAGGGCAGATACGGTAGGAGCGATGTCGGTCATTTTCACGTGGCGGTTGGTCTCTCCGGGTGCAATATGCCAGCCCATCCACACCAGTGGAATATGATTATCATAGGGATACCACAGACCATGAGTGGCACCGCGTTCACTGCCGCCTTTCCAACCCGGTTTCATGATGATGACGATATCTCCGCCTCGCTGTGCATTGTAGCCATTTATAAACCTGGATTTTACCGCTTCAGGCCATGGTGCCGTTCCCAGTTTCCGGGTTGGCCAGGCATCCACTACCGCGTCGTGCTTCATGATCGTTCTAATGATAAAATCTGATAATTCATCTACGTCAATGTCATCGTCTGCCGCCATGATCTGGTCCCAGTTCAGATAGATCTGATAATTGGATTGTGCTTCGACCACTTCCTGAATACCAAAGCGCTCCCTGACGGCACTGTTAATAGCATCTTCGATCTCTCCCCCGTACACACCGGTAGGTAATCCATGCTCCTTCAAAAATCCGGGAGACTGGGATACCCCATGGTCCGCCGTGATGAAAAACAGATAACCGTCGGTACCATATCGGGCATCCAGGAAATCAAAAAATTCGGCAAACTCCTGATCCAACCTCAAATACATGTCTTCAATTTCGATGGCATTAGGCCCTACCGTGTGGCCCAAACCGTCGGTCGCACTAAAACTTACCGTGAGCATATCCGTAACATCGCCACTGCCCAGATCTTCCCCTTCAATGGCTGCTTTGGCCATTTCCATGGTGATGGTGTTTCCAAAAGGCACGCTGCGAATATCGCCGGGATCGGTATCTGCCTTGCCAAACTCATAAGGGAACGTGGCGGATTGCTTTCCTATCATTTTATTCTCATAAGGCTTGTCATCTTCCTCACTCAATACATAAGTTTCGATGGGATATAGCGTTTCCCAGGTCTGACTCAGGTATTGTTCGGGCAATTTCCGCGCATTGAACTCCTTGACCCAATCCGGTAAATCATCCATGTAGTAGGTACTGGTCACAAAATGTCCGGTACCGCTGTCATACCAATATGACCCATCAGACAAATGGCCCGCAGGTAAAATGGCTCCCCGATCCTTGATCGCCACTCCGATCACCTTGCTTTGAAAACCCGTGGAGATTTTCAGCTCGTCCCCTATGGTCGTGGTGAGTAGATTCCGCGGAGAACGGGAATAACCGTCTTGAGGTGCTCCTACAGTCAGTACCGAAGTATCTTCGACGTTGTTGATACTTCTTCGGATTCGTCGGTCATACCAACCATTTCCGATGATTCCTGTGATAGATGGTACGCTCCCGGTAAAAGCCGAACTATGCCCTATGGCAGTCACTGTAGGGGCGTAATCGATCTGAGTATTTTCACACGAAAACCCTTCCCGAAGCATCCGCTTGAATCCGCCTTCCACATACCGGTCCTGAAACTTATAGAGATAATCCCAACGCATCTGATCCACTACCACACCCACCACTAATTTCGGCTTCTTCGGTTGGGTTTTGAATTGTCCAAATCCCGGGTTGATAACCAATAAAAGTAAGAAGATCAAAAAAGATTTAAATTCTACTCTGTACAACATCGTGTGAAAATTTTTTATGATTTTGAAATTGAAAACCGTTCTGGTGAGTTACTCACTTTTGGGTCGCCTCCTGGTAAAAAAGGTGAATGCCCTACAAAAAGATAACGAAATCATGGGTTATGGCTTTGTATGGTGGTGTTCCACCTTTCATTTCAGGTCAGGC
>CBFGVZ010000118.1:0-11320 GCA_965652315.1 uncultured Saprospiraceae bacterium
AGACCCTATTTAGTTCTCCCAAAAACCGATGTACCTGACTGACTACCATCGAGCCCTCGCCTATAGCCGAAGTGACATTCTTAACGGAGGCCTTCCGTACGTCCCCTATTGCGAAAAATCCGGGTATGCTGGTTTCGAGCGATTGCGGTTTTCTATGCTTATATATCTCACATTTCGTCAGATCATTCTCCTCGATGTCCGCGCCCGTGCGAATAAAACCTCTGTTATCGGTACTGATCAATCCAGCGAGCCAGTCGGTACAGGGAGCGGCCCCGATAAAAGTAAAAAGATTGGTGATATTTTTTTCGGTCAATGTGCCCGCCTCATCTCTCAGAATCACCGATTCCAGATGGTACTTTCCTTTAAGCTGTGCTACTTCAGTATGGTAGTGCACCTCGATATTTTCCATAACTTTGATACGCTGTACCAGGTAATCACTCATTTTGATACCTAAATCTCCGGACCGAACAATCACATGAACTTCCTCCGCAAAATCGGATAGAAAAAGAGCGGCCTGTCCTGCCGAATTTGCACCGCCAATAACACCAACTATCTCATTCTTACACGCTGAAGCGTTCATGCGGGAAGCAGAATAATATACACCACTTCCCTCATAATATTCAATGTTATCGACTGGCAACCGGCGGTAGTGAGCGCCCGTTGCAGCAATTATTGCTTTCGTTTTGATGACATTGCCGTTGGTCGCACTCAGGAGAAAATGGTCGTTGTTATGTTCGACATGCTCGGCTCTTTGAGGAATAGAAATGTTACATCCGAATTTCTGTGCCTGAATATAAGCACGATTGGCAAGATCGCCCCCGGATATACCTGTGGGAAAACCCAGGTAATTTTCAATTTTGGAGCTTTTGGCCGCCTGGCCACCCGGTGCATTTTCGTCTATTGTCACAACCTTCAATCCTTCTGAGGCTGCATATACACTAGCTGCCAGACCTGCAGGCCCGGCCCCTATAACCAACAGGTCGAATACATCGTCATCAAAATCAATCAGCACCCCGGTATAACGGGCTACAACTTCTAAGGTAGGATTTTGGCATAATTCCCCTTTGTTATTTACCAAAATCGGAAGATCTGATTTTGAAAGTTCGAAGTTTTTCAAAAGTTGATTGGCTTCTTCAGAAGTATCGATATCCAGAAAATGATACCAGATGTGATTCTTGTCCATGAAGTCCCGGATATCGTACGTCTTCTTAGAATTTCCCGAACCCACCAGCTTGATGCCTCCGACATATTCCGAAAGTAGAGTTTCGTGCCGGTGAATAAAAGCACCCAGCAACAGGTCACTTATGGCGCTATGCTTAGCCAAGGCTTGCTTTAACCGGTGCGTTTTGATCCGTAGAAGGGTGGTTCCCGCTTTTGCAGTTGCGCGAAATTGAACCACCCGGTTTGAGACCAAACTGATATCCCCCGTGAATTCATTTTTGGAGAGTTCAGCTATGTTGTTTTCATCATTATATGGATCGGTAATGATAACCCGGCCATTGAGAATGATAAAAAAGTCAATTTCCTGATCACCAAGGGTAAAAAGGAGGGTTTCAACAGCGCAATATTCAATTTCACCGTATTGTTTTAGGGTGGTGATCTGTTTTTGCGTCAGTATCGGAAATCTGGGATCGCTCATAACTAATAACTTGTGAACACCTCATCGGCATAGCACCACATCCATCGCTCTCCCGGCTCAGCCGAAATAATGACAAAATGTTCTTTTTCTTTTGCATGTTTAGAAGCGTGGCGATTTGGTGAACTATCGCAACACAGAGTGACGCCACATTCCTGGCATGTACGCAAATGCACCCATGAATCTCCTGTTTTCAAACATTCTTCACACACGTAGGATTTCGGCTTTTTAATCTCAGAAATAGCCTCCAGGTGTTCACATGTTACTTTTTTGAGCATGCCCAAATGTATCAATAATTTTTCATGATCGGGCCACAGCAGTTGTAAGAATTGAACTTTCCGGATGATGAGGTATAAAATGATCCGGTCGGAAGTCAGTTTAATTCACAATAAAAATTAAGATTCTACAATTTTGATAGCCCCTACTTATTTGGATTCAAGATCGCATTGTAGGCGGAAAACAAAGCTTCGGATACCACATCTTGAGGTACGGTATCAAGTAAAAAAGTGGTAGCGCCTTTCTCCCCCCATTTATTGGGTACCGGATAAATTCCTTCATGCATTTCACAAAATACGGTTTGTTCTTCCGGACTCAAAAAAATATTGGCGGTGTGATCTTTTTCCAGGTAGGTGGCATACATTCGTTTCCCGGTCACCCTGAACCCTGTCCGGTTAAAATGAGGTCTGGATTCGGTTCCCTGAAATGAAAGGGCTAAATCGTAAAAGTCGGTTTTGGTCATGGAAGTTATGGTTGTACGGGTTCAAATACCTTCATTTCTGTGGCCCGATCCCGATTCCTCCGAGTATCTCCAGTTCCTGTCCTTTTTCCGGCCGACCATCGATCATTGGCATGGCTTTCATGATGAGGTTCCTGACCCCGTTTATTTGCAATGAGTTATCGTGGTCTTCCTTAGTGTCCCAGATCTCAGTCACGTAAACCACATTAGTTTCTTCCGGGTCTCTGCTCACTATATACAACTGGCAACCCTGTGCCGTCGATACAAGGTGAGCAGCTTCAATTAAAATCCCGGCCAGTTCATCAGCCATTCCGGTTTGGGCGGTGAACTTCCCCTGTAAAAGATATTTATTCATCGTTTCCTGTTTGATAGATTCGGACTGTGAATAGCACTGACATGTCATCAGACATAAGACCACAATGATGCTGTTTTTCATTATTCCCAATTGGATTTCAAGTTCGTCAGATGCAACGGTTGATGTATTTCAAACGGGACGAAATCTCTTTTGGTGTAACATCTTGGATCGAATTATGAAAAAATTCAGTGCACAAAAAACAAGACCGGCACAGATCAAGCCAATTTATGCAGAATGAATTTGTGGCTGTTAAAGGAAAATTTCCGACCAAAAAGGCAATGAATCCAGGTGACTTCAATTGCTTATCATTAGGTTTATAACCTTTCGACCTAAATCCAGGTCAGGTTCTTGTTCTTGCAATGCCCTGACCATTTGGAGCGTGAAAAAGTGGATGAAACTGATTTGAAAGTCGGGAAGTATGAATATATTGCAGGCGAAGAATTCCGTTGGCCAAATTGGGCAATGCCAAAAAAGCAGACAACAAACACCACCATCACAAAACCACGATGGGGCTCGGTTTGACAAAGTTTGATGACCACAAACTGTTCCTGATTTGGCTACAATTTATAAGCATGCTGGATATTCGTTTGAGGGATTTCGCCAGTTTTGAATATAATTTAAAGCAAAGAGAACTTAAATCACCTGGATTATTGAAACAGCTACAATCATATATGGCCATCGACAAAAAAACGTTACTCAGGCATCATGGAAGACTTAATAAGCGAAGTGGCACAAGGCATTATGGTGGTTTGCGCTAAACTGTCTTATTGTATTCAACCATCAGACGTTGAGGTGCCCCTTGTGGATTCCATGCTCATTCATTCCAAAACTACGGTCGAATTTTCATAAAAATGACTTTACTTTTCATCACTAAACGATACAGCCATATGCGCTACCTTTTGATCTTATGCTTTCTTTTCACTAACTGCTTACCTGGAATGACCCAAATTCCTGAAGACCACTCCTCAGTCGATTCCAATTTCTACATCTATCTCGCACTTGGACAATCCAACATGGCCGGCCGGGGAGAAATATCCGGTAAATACGCCCGGTTGCAACACGACCGGGTCGTGATGATGGATCAGGAGAACCAATGGGTTCCGGCTCGCCACCCTGTTCATTTTGATAAGCCTAAAGTCATCGGTACAGGTCCGGCGTTATCCTTCGGAATCAAAATGGCCCAAAAATACCGCAACCATAAAATCGGACTCGTCCCCTGCGCCGTCGGTGGTACGTCTATCCAACACTGGAAACCCGGCGCCTACGATGACCGCACCGATACCCACCCCTGGGATGATGCTAAAGTCCGGATTCGCGAAGCCATGCGACACGGTGTGATCAAAGGCGTGATCTGGCATCAGGGTGAATCCGATTCGGCCCCGGAAAAAGCCGCACATTACCTGGAAGATCTACGGGACCTCATCCAAAGATTGAGGGATCTTACCGGAAACCCTGACCTGCCGTTTGTGGCCGGTGAACTCGGACAGTACCGGGAAGTATATGGCCATATAAATCGGGTACTGGAGAAACTTCCTGCCGCTGTGCCTTATACCGCTGTTGCTTCGTCGCGCGGACTTAAACCCATGGCTGATGGCACCCATTTTAATTCAAAGTCCTCGCACCGCCTGGGAAAACGAATGGCCCGACAAATGTGGCTTCTGGACCAATCCAGGCCTTAGGACCAATCTATCAAACATTTTTTTCCATTGTAGCATCAAATTTTTACTTTTTTATGAGTTAATATTTGATATTTAAAAATTTTCCGTAAATTCGGTAACGTTACCGTCTTTAAAACCATTTAAAACCACGATATACCAATGCAACCACGACGTAAATTCCTGAAAACCATCGGTCTGACTACAGCAGCCGTCGGAACAATGCCTTATTTTGTAAAAAGCCAACCGATTGGTTTTGCCCCGGCGGGGAAAAGAGTAGGCATTATCGGTCTGGACACCTCTCACAGCATCGCTTTTACCAAAGCTATGAATGTTCAGGATCACGCAGATCTGCGCGGATACAAAGTGGTAGCCGCCTATCCCCATGGAAGCAAGGACATCGAATCGAGTGTCAAAAGAATACCGGGATACATAGAGGACGTGAAGGAAATGGGCGTTCGAATCGTCGATTCTATCAATGATCTGCTCAATGAGGTCGACGTCGTTCTACTCGAAACCAACGATGGTCGACGTCATCTGGAACAGGTGCTTCCGGTATTCAAAGCAGGTAAACGGGTTTTTATCGACAAACCAGTAGCCGCATCACTGGAAGATACGCTTGAGATCTATAAAGCCTCCAAAGAATACGGCGTTCCCACCTTTTCCTCTTCCTCTCTCCGATATATCAAAGGAGCAGCTGAAGCCAGGAATGGTGAATTGGGTGAGGTCATGGGTGCCACCACCTGGAGCCCGGCATCGATCGAAAAAACCCACCCTGATATGTACTGGTACGGGATTCATGGAGTGGAATCGCTGTTTACGGTTATGGGAACCGGATGTAAAGAGGTATACCGCGTGCATACCGAGGGATGCGATGTGATCACCGGCGTGTGGAATGATGGCAAAGTTGGCGTTTTTCGCGGACAGCGAGCGGGCAAGCTGGGATACGGCGGTCATGTGTACGGGGAGAAAAAAAGTATTGATCTGGGTCCGTATCAGGGTTATCTTCCCCTGTTAATCGACGTCGTCAAATATTTCGATACCGGGGAAGTGCCTGTTCCACCGGAGGAAACCATTGAAATGTTTGCTTTCATGTCTGCCGCTGATGTCAGTAAGAAAAAGAAAGGTAAGGCAGTCACATTGGAGTCTGTCCTCAAAAAAGCCCGGTCATGATAAGATTTAAGGTTCGTAAAAGAATTCAATCCCGACCGGTAACTGGATGGATCTGGTTGGCCGGATTAGCACTATTGTTCGCTCTGGCCTGCAATTCCGGCACTCAAAACGATTCGGAACAGGATTCATCATCAGTTGAATCAGATGAATGGACCCCTTTATTTGACGGAGAAACCTTCGAAGGCTGGCGCACTCTGGGCAGCGATTCGGTATTTACCAGCTACTGGAAAATAGAAAATGGCATTCTGAAAAAAATTGATCGGGGCAAAGTACCTGAACGGCCCGATGGTCAGCCCCTTCAGGGTGGGGATCTAATGACAAAGAAAACCTATGACAACTATGAATTGTATTGGGAATGGGCTTTGTTCGAGGATGGCAATAGCGGATTGAAATATAACGTGTCAGAAGAAATCTCAATGTCACAGGGCTCCAGGCATTCTGCATTGGGGTTTGAATACCAGATGATAGACGATACATCCGAAGAATACACCGATCTGAAACCGGCGCAATATTCGGGGTCGCTCTATGATCTGCTACCATCGAGCGATGTCACCCTCAAACCACACGGTGAATTCAATACCAGCCGGATCCGGATCGAAGGCGACCATGTTACCCACTGGTTGAATGGCCGGGAAGTCTTATCCTATACTTTTGGATCGGACAAGTTGAAGTTGGCTTATGAAAACAGCAAATTTGCCGATATTGCAGGATTTATAGACAAACGGAAGGGGCACATCGTGTTGCAGGACCATATAACTGAGGCGTGGTTCCGGAATATCCGGATTAAAGAATTATAAGTAACCATTCAATTTTAAAAAACAACGTTCCATGAAGCACAAAAGAAGAGATTTTCTCAAACTCACCAGTTTGGCAGGGGCTGGTGTGGTCGGTTCTTCTCTGTTAATCGGTTGCAGCGATGCAACGAGCGAGAGCCGGGAAAAAGACAGCGTACTGAGTCTGGCAGAAAGAAAGCGAAATCAGCACTTTAATATGTGCGGCTTTGCTGCTGAACCCATCCCCACCGTACGGATTGGATTTGTGGGCCTTGGGAACAGAGGACCGGCTGCTGTCCGGCGGATCAGTTTCCTGGATGGTGTGGAAATCAAAGCTTTGTGTGATATTAGACCGGAGAAAGCCCGGGCTGCTCTGAAGAGACTTGAGGGTACCACGCATACACCGGACCTCTACACCGACGGACCCGACGACTGGAAAAATATGTGCGACCGCGACGACCTGGATCTAATCTACATTGCCACCCCCTGGGACCTTCATACCCCGATGGCCGTATATGCTATGGAACAAGGTAAACACGCAGCCAGTGAGGTGCCGGCAGCCACTACACTGGAAGAATGTTGGCAACTGGTCGAAACATCCGAAAGAACAAAAAAGCACTGCGTCATCCTGGAAAATTGCTGTTATGACTTTTTCGAACTTCTGACACTCAACATGGCACGTCAGGGCTTCTTTGGTGAGATCATACACGGTGAAGGGGCTTATATCCACGATATTCTGGAAGGTGGATTTTCGAAGACCAAAAATTACAATAACTGGCGGTTGCGTCAGAATATGAGCAGGAATGGGAATCTGTATCCCACCCATGGACTGGGACCTGTATGCCAGATCATGAACATTAACCGGGGGGATAAAATGGATTACCTCACATCTACTTCCACCGCCGATTTTATGATGGGAAAAATGGCTGATTCACTGGCTGCGAAAGATGATTACTATGCCGAGTTTGCTGGTCAGACTTTCCGGGGCAATATGAACACTTCGGTCGTCAAGACCCACCACGGCAAATCCATCATGATCCAGCACGACACTACCTCCCCACGACCGTATTCGAGGATACACCTGATCAGCGGAACTAAGGGGGTTGCCCGAAAATACCCCTTACCCGGGAAAATCGCTACCGGACACGATCGATGGTTCAACGAGGAGGAGATGAAAGAGGCAGAGCAAAAATATACACCGGAAATTGTTACCCTTCTCGGAGATGCAGCCCGGAAAGCCGGTGGTCACGGCGGGATGGATTTCCTGATGGATTGGCGGCTGATCGATTGTCTGCGCAATGGATTACCTATGGATCACGATGTGTACGATGCCGCACTCTGGAGTTCGATTTTCCCCTTGAGCGAGTGGTCTACCGAAAACCGATCTTCACCCATCGACGTACCGGATTTTACAGGGGGTTCCTGGAAAACCAACGCACCGGTCGATATTGCTCTCAAGAACGGGATTTCCACAAAAATAGCCATTCCGGGATAACACCGGGATTGACAGAATATAGTTAAGTTTAATTTTTAAAAATTTGCACAATGAATTCAAATAGTAAAGGAAGAAGGCAATTTATCAAAAATACCGTAGCTGGCACCGCTGCGCTTTCTGTAGGGGGCGTTTTGTCCGGTTTTACCCCAAAATCCTACCGGAATATTGTCGGTGCCAACGAACAGTTTCGCGTGGGCGTGATGGGAGTAAACAGCCGGGGGCTGGCGCTGGCCAAGAATTTTGCCTTGCAGCACAATGCTGTCGTGGCATACGTCTCCGATGTAGACAGTCGGGCACAGGAAAAGTGTATTTCAGCAGTCACGGAAATTCAAAAGTCCAAACCAGAAGGCATTCCTGATTTTCGCAATGCCCTGGAAAAGCAAGATATGGATATCATGGTGATCGCCACCCCGGATCACTGGCATGCACCGGCCGCCATCCTGGCCTCTCAGGCAGGCAAACACGTTTATCTTGAAAAGCCCGCCAGCCACAATCCACAGGAAGGAGAATGGCTCGTGGAAACCCAGAAAAAATACGGAAACGTGATGCAAATGGGAAATCAACGCCGATCCTGGCCCAATGTGCAGGAAGCCATCAAGGCGGTGCACGACGGCGAAATAGGAAAGGTGTACTTTGCCAAGGGCTGGTATTCCAACAACCGGGCTTCCATCGGCACTGGAAAACAAGTCGCTGTGCCGGACTGGCTGGATTACGAACTATGGCAGGGACCTGCGCCGAGAGAGCCCTTCCGGGATAATCTGATCCACTACAACTGGCACTGGTTCTGGAACTGGGGCACAGGAGAAGCCCTCAACAATGGTACGCATATGGTCGACCTGATGCGCTGGGGACTACAGGTGGATTATCCTACCCTGGTAAATTCGATCGGAGGAAGATACCGATACGATGATGACTGGGAAACCCCGGATACACAGGTGATCAACTATGAATTTGGGGACAAATGTTCCATGACCTGGGAAGGCCGGAGCTGTAACGGACGTCATGTAGAAGGTTCCAGTGTAGGCGTAGTATTTTACGGAGAGGAAGGAAGCATTATGATTGGTGGAGGTAACGCCTACAAGGTTTATGATCTCAAGAATAATCTGATCAAGGATGTGAAAAATGAAGTGGAAGTCGATCCCAGAAATCTCGCCAATCCCTCACAAGTGCTCGACGGTATGCACTTTCAAAACTTCTTCGAAGGGATCAAGTCGGGAGCCAAACTTAATTCCGACATCGAAAGTGGACATATCAGCACTTTGTTGTGCCAGCTCGGCAATATTGCAGTACGGACTCAGGATACGCTCCATACCGATCCGACAAACGGTCACATAAAGAAAAACAAAAAAGCTATGAAATTGTGGTCCAGGAAGTATGAGAAAGGATGGAAACCCAATGTTTAAAATCTAAAAATCAATCAAAGCAAAATTAGAATGGAAGTTTTTATTGCAGAAAATCCCCATAAAATGGGACTGAAGGCGGGCGAATACGGCGCTCAGGTCATCAAAAATGCGATTGCCAACCACGGAGTGGCCAATATTATCCTCGCTACCGGAACCAGCCAGTTTGACACGATGAATACCCTTATCGCGGATCAGGACATTGAATGGTCCAAAGTGGTAATGTTTCACCTCGATGAATACATCGGCTTACCGGAAACACATAAGGCGAGTTTCCGGAGATATCTGAAAGATCGGTTTCTCTCACGCGTTCCGGATCTGAAAGCCTGTTATCTGATTGACGGCGAAAAAGATCCACAGGAAGAATGCAAACGACTCAATGATATCATCGGCCGGCATCCTATTGATGTGGCCTTTGTAGGTATCGGTGAAAACGGCCATCTCGCATTCAATGATCCACCTGCTGATTTTGAGACCACAGACCCTTATATCCTGGTCCATCTTGATGAAGCCTGTCGTGCCCAGCAGATGGGTGAAGGATGGTTTCCCACACTGGAGGATGTTCCGGATCAAGCCATTTCGATGTCGATCCATCAGATCATGTCCAGCGATGTCATCATTTGCAGCGTTCCTGATGAACGCAAAGCCGCTGCGGTAGCCAACGCATTGACCGGTGATGTGACTCCGAATGTTCCGGCCAGCATCCTGCAAAATCACGATAAGTGTTTTGTCTATCTGGACAAGCCTGCTGCCAGGTTATATACTGAGCAGGTCAACTCATAAAAAACGGATTACGATATGAACGAACGCACTTTCCTTATACACAACGGAACCGTACTGACTTCCCACCGACAAATTCCGGGGGGTAGCGTATTGGTGGAAGATGGCGTTATAAGCAAAGTATTTGAGTCGGACCATGACTGGCCCGATGTACCGAAACTTGATGCGAAAGGACAATATATTTCTCCCGGATTCATAGATATACACATTCATGGCGGAGGAGACAGCGATTTCATGGAAGGCACGATCGATGCCTTTCTAACGATTGCGAAGACGCATGCCCGATATGGAACGACGAGCATGTTTCCCACGACTTTATCGGGAAAATGGGAAGATTTTCTGCGAACACTTGACGTTTACGAGGAAGCGTCCAACCGGAATGCGGAAGGTTCGGAATTTTTGGGCATCCACGTGGAAGGCCCTTATCTGGCCATGAGTCAGAAGGGGGCTCAGGATCCGCGGTACATCCGCAACCCCGTCCCGGAAGAATACGAGTATGTTATTGGTAAATATCCTTTTGTAAAACGCTGGAGTATAGCTCCAGAGCTGCCTGGTGCATTGGAATTCGGGACTTTTATGCGACAGCATGGAGTAATTACAGCCATTGCTCATACCGATGCCTTGTTTGATGAGGTGATTCGTGCACATGAGGTGGGTTTTTCACTGGCCACTCATTTTTATTCAGCTATGTCTGGGGTGACCCGTCGTAATGCTTTCCGGTTTGCGGGCTCCATCGAAGCAACTTACGTTCTGGATGCAATGGATGTCGAGTTGATCGGTGATGGTATTCATCTGCCAGCTGCATTGTTACAGTATATTCTGAAGGTAAAAGGGTCCGACCGTATTGCATTGATTACCGATGCGATGCGTGCCGCAGGTATGGGTGAAGGTCCGAGTATTCTGGGCACGAAGGAAGATGGACTGGAAGTCATTGTCGAAGACGGAGTAGCCAAATTACCGGATCGGTCTTCTTTTGCAGGTAGCGTAGCCACCATGGACCGAACCGTCCGCACTATGATGCAAAAAACGCATGCCAGTCTGGTTGAGTCGGTGAAAATGGCCAGTCTGATCCCGGCCCGGATCATGAAGGTCGATGACCGGAAAGGATCCATTACACCAGGAAAAGATGCCGACATTATCCTTTTTGGTGAGGATGTACAGGTATCCATGACGATGGTCAAAGGTAGGGTGATACATTCTACACTAGCCTGATAAAACTAATACTTCATTTACGAATGAACTTTCCTGAAAGTAAATTCCGGTATTCCGGGAATCTCCAATGTTAAAGGATTACATCCCAATTGTTCTGAAGTTAGC
>CBFGVZ010000119.1:0-11264 GCA_965652315.1 uncultured Saprospiraceae bacterium
TTCGCGACAATCTGTTTTACGGATTTATCCGCTGAAATTCAGTATTAATGGGGTATGGTCAGGATGTCAGAAGTTGGGTCTACTCATAAATTCAGAAATTAAATCCCTGAAGTAACGGTTTACGGTGAGTCCTGAAAGGACGGTGATGGATGTAGTGCACCAGAAATTAAATTCATATCATACCAAGTCTTGATCTTTTGATGCATCCCATCGTTGCTATTCAGTCATATTCCGATAGCTATCGGAACCGGCTATACTCCATCATAGCGCCTCGATCTGCATCAAAATATCGTCGACTTATATGATAGCAACTCAATTCCTGGCACACTGGCGATGGGTTTCAACCCATCGAAGGTGATCAATACAAATACTGAGTCCTGAAAGGACGATGGAAATAAAACATCATAACGCTGCAGTCCGCATTATTTGGGAAAGACAATTAAAGCACGTACAAATAATCATAATGAACCAATGGTTTCTGATGTGCCTGGCCAAGGCGTTCCCGGGCTTTTGTGGAATCGTACTGGGTTTTTCCAAGTGCGATCAGTCGATGTTCATCGTCTACAAGTTGAACCACTTCTCCTTTGTCAAATGCTCCCTTCACTTCAACAATACCCACAGGAAGCAGACTGGTGGCCCGGTCGGATCGGAGTGCCCGGATGGCCCCTTCATTGATGATGATCTGGGCCACCGAAAAATGCTGGGAGTGAGCAATCCATCTTTTCCGCCCGTCCATGTTGTGGGCAGGAACAAAATAGGTATGTGGTTCCGTGCCATTTAGAATACCGCTAATCACACCAGAATGCATCCCATTTCCAATATGGACACCGATACCCAGCTTTGCAGTTTTTCGGGCCAGATTAACCTTGGTGCGCATACCGCCCCGGCCGAAGCTCGATTGATTTCCGGTCAGGATAGAATCCGGGATAGGATCTTCCGGATTGAATTTTTCAATGAGATGTGAACCAGGCTGACCGGGATCGCCATTAAACACGCCTGCGACATTGGTCAGGATAATCAGAGCATCCGCTTCCACCATAGCCGCCACCAGACCAGCCAGTTCGTCGTTGTCGGTGAACATCAGTTCAGTGACGGATACCACATCGTTTTCATTGATGATGGGTATGATGCCGTGAGAAGTCAGGTGATGGAGGCATTGTCGCATATTGAGATAATGACGCCGGCTCCTGAAATCGTCCCTGGTGACGAGCACCTGGGAGCACAGGATATTTTCAGCTTCAAAATATTTCTGGTATTCCCGGATCATCCGGACCTGTCCCAGGGAAGCCCACACCTGACGACGGGCGATTTCATCCCGGCTGTCATGCATGACGCCGGCACTCCGGCCAAACGCCACAGCTCCGGAGGATACGAGAATGATCTCCCGACCGGCTTCGACCTGTAAAGCAATCTGGCTGACCAGACTTTTCATCTGATTCAGGTCAGGCGCTCCATTGGATTGACTCAGCACATTGGAGCCCACCTTGATCACTATTTTACGATATGCATGGTTCATAGTCGGACCAAAATTAATTAAAACCTCTTATTACCAACTCCTTCCTGCAAAGTATTATCCAGGAATCAATACAAAATCAGGTCTTGACATCGGAAATTAATCTGAAAAACCTACCTTTGCCGTCTCAAATCTAAAATCGGAATGAAAGACACCCGGATATATGATCTCATCGACCAGGAACTGCACCGGCAGCGCAGTGGCGTGGAGCTGATTGCCTCGGAAAATTTTTGCAGCGAGGAAGTGCTCAACACCATGGGGAGTTGCCTGACCAACAAATACGCGGAGGGATATCCCGGAAAACGGTATTATGGCGGATGTGAAGTAGTCGATCAGGTGGAACAACTGGCCATCGATCGATTGAAAGAACTATTTGGCGCCGAGTATGCAAATGTTCAGCCCCATTCCGGATCCCAGGCCAATGCGGCGGTTTATCTCGCGGTTTTAAAGCCAGGCGACACCATTCTGGGTTTTGACCTGTCACATGGCGGACACCTGACACATGGTTCTCCAGTTAGTTTTTCAGGTTTGCATTACAATGCCCAGCATTATGGTGTGGACCGGGAAACCGGACGGATCGACATGGACCAAGTGCGGGAAAAGGCACAGAAAACTAAGCCTGCTCTTATAATCTGCGGTGCTTCAGCATATTCCCGGGATTGGGATTATGAGACATTCCGGGCCATTGCTGATGAGGTCGGTGCTCTGCTGATGGCTGATATAGCCCATCCTGCCGGATTGATTGCAGCAAAAAAACTGAACGATCCAATGCCACATTGCCACATTGTGACCAGTACGACGCATAAAACCCTACGGGGACCTCGTGGAGGCATTATCATGATGGGCCGGGATTTTGATAATCCATGGGGGAGGAAAACACGAAAAGGTAAATCGATCAAAATGTCCGCCATTCTCAACAGCGGCGTCTTCCCGGGTATGCAGGGAGGACCACTCGAACACGTCATTGCGGCCAAGGCGGTTTCATTTCTGGAAGCCTTGCAACCCGATTTTTCTGATTATGCTGACCGGGTCATTTCCAATGCCCGAGCGATGGCGCAGCGATTTGTTGACAAAGGATATCAAGTGATCTCTGGTGGCACCGATAACCACATGATGTTGATCGATCTGCGAAGCAAGAATCTGACCGGAAAAAAAGCAGAAAATGCATTGGTGAAAGCCGATATCACGGTCAACAAAAATATGGTTCCTTTTGACACCGAATCACCATTTACCACCTCGGGAATCCGTATCGGTGCAGCCGCCATTACTACGCGGGGGCTGAATGAAGAGCAATGCCTTCAGGTCGTAGAGTGGATCGATGCCATCCTTCAGGATCCGGACAATGACGAGCTGATAAGTGGAATCAAAGCCGATATCAATTCGTTTATGAATCAGTTTCCACTGTATCCGGGCCGATAGGCTATTACAAATAAGGATAGCGAATTTCCGATAAATACAAGCCATGAGCAGGGACGGACCAGATGCCCTTGATGTGTTCGCCTGTTTTCATAGCCTGAAACAGATCTTCCAACGTGATTTTACCTTCAGCATAGCGCAGGCAGGCCCCGGTAATCAAACGGACCATTCCTCTGAGAAAACGGTCTGAAGATATGTGCAATTCCAATCCATTGGCATTAGCTTTCCATTCGCAGACCGAGACCCGACAACGGTAGTTCCGCACATCGGAATGGTATTTTGCGAAGGGATTAAAGCTTGTGAAGGTAGGAATCATCTGACTGAATTCATTGAGTTGATTAACGGTGAATCCTGATGCACGCTGGTAATAAAACGAATAGCCTTCTCGGAAGGGATCCTTTCTGGTGTGAACGTGATACACGTACGACCGCTGAATGGCATCGAAGCGGGCATGTGCGTCTTCGTGCATGAGGATTATTTCTTTCACAGCGATATCAGCCGGCAGGAAATTGTTGAGCCGGAACAGAAATCCATCATCCAGTTTTTCCGGCAGTTCCGTATGGGCATAAAAATCCCGTGCATGAACCCCCGCATCGGTCCTGCCACATCCGACGATGTCAACTGGTACTTGTAGCATCTGACTCATCCGATCTTCCAGTACCTCCTGTACGCTGAGTGCGTTTGGTTGATTTTGCCATCCAGCGTAGGCACCCCCGTCGTACATCAGCCGTAAAAAGTATCTCATCGCTCAAATGTAAAAATTATCTGCGTGTCCACTGATGAAATCAGAAATGTCCACAGGTAAAATCTGCCGTCCATATCATTCGGACGATGTAAAATACTTAGGTGCAATCACTGCATCAGACCCGTCACGGATGCTCAGATCAAAATCCCAGGTGGACGCCTCCTGTCTCTTAACATAAATCTTTAAGGGGTGTAAACCGGCTTCCAGTCGAATCTTTCCGGAATAAGTTGCTTCATCATCAGCACTATAATCGCCATCGATCACCAGAGCCTGATGTACTCGAATGAGAACCTGATTCCCGGAGCTGGTCTGAAGCAGATAATCGTTATTTCCCGGTATTTCAATATATCCTGAAAGTACCACCAGATCCCCTTCCATGTTATCGGGTATGACGGCAGATGATAGGGTTTTAGTGCCAGTAGGATTTAACCCGTCCGTTCGGGGTATCCAGGCACTTGACGTTTCATATGATGATGCAGTCAGTCCCGGGGTCAGGCGTTTTTGATCCTGTTCGACGGCCGGAATGTATTCATTGTCATAAGGCCTGACGGCTGACGTATCGGGCATGCGCATTTGCAAAACCCGATCCTTCATTTTTTGTTGAAGATCCTGGTATTGGCTCTGCGTGGCCAGGTTCGTTCCCTGCTGGGGGTCTTTGACTACGTTGTATATTTCAAAATCAGTCTGGGCGTTTTGGATATCGTACCGGACGCCTACCAGATCGTCCATTCGGATCATTTGCATCTGTCCCCTCTTTCGTCCGGTATGATTGGGGAGAAAATGTACGTAATCCGGTGTGCGGCCATTCTGATTGTATTCGATGTACACGGATCTTTGATCGGTGTATTCCTTACCCTGGAGGAAGTCGAGCATGGATTCGCCGTCGGTACGGGCGGGCACTTCTTTGCCAGCGGCATCAGCAAACGTCGCCAGCCAGTCTGACATCATCACGGGCTGGGCGCTGACATTACCTTTGGGCAGCCGGTCAGGCCAGGTCACGATAGCAGGTACCCGGACTCCACCTTCCCACAAATCTCGTTTGATTCCGTCGAACGGTCCATAGCTGCGGAAAAACTCCGGAGTAAATTTGGCGTATTCCTCTGGTAGATAAGATTCCTGGGAAGGTCCGTTATCGGAGGTGAATACGACCATGGTATTGTCTTCGAGGCCCAGATCCTGTAACAATTGCCTGATGTCACCGATGGCATCATCGATCCGCCGGTTGACCGTGGCAAATCGTTTGTAGGTATCGGGCCAGGCCACCTCCGGTGTGGAAGGATTCGAATCGTCGTCCCAGGTGGCGTCGGCGTAGTCCGGGTGTACCCAGGAATCTACTTCACCCGATGCTGTGTTGATCATATGACCGGGTTCACCCAGCCATTGCAAACCACCGTCCAGGCCGCTTCCTTCCGGGTATGCCTGTGTCGGCAATTCAATTACCGCATGCGGCGTGTCATAGGCCAAAAACATGAAAAATGGTTGGTTTTGCTTCGTTTTTTGGTGGTCGATAATCCATTGCTTGGCAAAGGCTGTCCAGAGGTCACCGGTAAAACTTTTGGCCAGGCCTGCTGCGACATTTTCGTGATTGTGATACACCTCTTTCTCCCCTCTGTACACGCCTTCCACGGGGTAGTGTTCATGTCCATCCCGGTGCCGTATGTAGCCGTAAAATTCATCAAAACCCCGATTGAGGGGATGACCAGGCCAATCGGCTCCGTCCGCATCCCATCTGGGGTCACCCTGAAGGCCCCATTTGCCCACGGCTACTGTGTGATAACCAGACATTTGAAGCACATTGCCCACAGTATAATTGTCTTCGAGTGCCTTATCAAACTGATTGTCACGAACATTGCTGTGCCCCTGGTGCATGCCCAGCAAAAACGATGCTCTGGATGGTGCACATACTGATGCATTGGCGTAGTGGTCAGTCAGCATTACCCCTTGTGCCGCCATTTCATCGAGATGTGGCGTGAGTTGGAATGGGAGGTGGTTGCCATCCGCTGCGGCCCGTTGATTCTGATAAAACCGTCCCAGGTCGCCCCAACCCAGATCATCGGTCAGGATAAACAGGATGTTCGGCGGCTGGCCCTGTTCTTCGTTGTTCTCCTGGTGATCAGGCGTACAGGACAATATCAACACCCATATGGATAAAAAGGCTAGTTTTTTCATTTGAAATATTTAGGTCTTCCGGAAATGCAACAAACATAATAAATTTCCGGGATTCGGGAAGGGAGACATTGATAGGAAAGCCATCCATCGCTTCCTGCCTGGCACGGAGTAACCCTGGATGGTAGAAACCTACTGCTAAGCTGGAACGTGAGCGTAGTGTCTGTCATCTGGCACCCCACCGCCGCCCCGGAACACTTTGCTACCTCATTGTGCATAAAAAGATCCTAATTTATGCACAATGAAATACCTGAAAAGGGCACAATAAGGAATATATATTATCTGCTTGCAGGAACCATGGGTGCGTATTACGAATCAGCGATTTCATTCGAATGGATTGTGGAAGGAATATGTGTAGACGGATGATCCCCCATGTTGGGAGAAACCACCCATAATGCGATGATTATGAATCGCAGTTATTTTGATTTGCCTGGTGAAGTGAATATAGGCAAGGCTTCGAAAGTACTATTTGGAAGGATCAGAAAACCAAAACCTAAAAGGCCGAGCGGCTCATACCAGGATAGCGAATGCTCCAAACGGCTGCAGTACATTTAACTCCAATCACCGAATGTCCAACCTTTCTATTTATTCCTCAGGACTTAAATTCTTCATTCGGTCAATGGTCCGGACTACATATTGGTACTTTTTACCTGGCTCCCTGGTGGTGTCAAAATAGAACTCGTCAGTGTTGTACCGGATGGCGATGATGTGCTCTCCACTTTCAAAATCCGGTGTTTCGCTTTCTTCAAAACGGAAAATTACTGAGCCATAAATATCGTCGCGTATGTTCTGCTCTTCCGGCCAGTCCCATCGAATACGTGCAAAGCGGTCGATGATGGTGGTTCGCACATTAACCGGAGCAGGTGGTTGGATACTGTCGATCCAGGACATAGGTGGTGGCAGTGCAGGATGCCGGTACAGGTCTGTGCGGAGTGAATCGGCGAATCCGGCGCGGTTGTCCATGAGGGAGCGGGAACTAAAGTAAACGCTGCCATCGATGTGATTTTTCCTGCGGAGCGTGCGCACCTGGCGGGGCAACTGGCTCCAGTCCTCCCATCCATTTTTCCCCTCCAACGCCCGGTAAGCAGCCTGTCCGACGAGGACCTGGACCCCAAAGTTGTTTTCATCCCACCAGTCGAGTAATTTTTCAAAGGCAGCAGGCGGGTAATGAAAAGGAAAATAAATCTGGGGATTGACGTAGTCCATCCAACCTTCCTGCATCCATTTGTACACGTCGGCGTACAATCCATGGTAGGACGAAAAACCATTGGTCTCCGACCCCCGGGCATCGTCCTGCTGGTTCCGCCAGATTGCAAACGGGCTGATGCCAAATTTAACGTGGGGCTTTACCCGGTGAATTTCTTCGTCCAGTTGTCGGATCAATTGATCCACGTTGTTCCGGCGCCAGTCCTCGATGTTGGAGAATTGCCCCGAGCCATATTTTTCATAAGTGAGTGTATCGGGTAGGGGTGCATCGCCTGGATAAGGATAAAAATAGTCGTCGAAATGGATGCCGTCGATGTCATACCGCCGGACCACATCGAGTATGATCTCAACTATGTATTCCCGTACCTCTGGAATGCCGGGATTGAAATACGTTTTGGAACCATATGTAAAAAACCATTCCGGTCTGGTCCGTGAAATATGATCTGGTGAACGCTTTTTGTAGTCCGTATCATTAGCGGCCCGATAAGGATTGAACCATGCATGGAGTTCCATGGACCGGTCGTGTGCAGACCGGATAGCAAATTCCAACGGGTCATAAAACGGATCCGGAGCCTTCTCCTGGTTGCCAGTGAGGTAATAACTCCAGGGCTCTTTCCCGTGGGCAAAAAAAGCATCAGTAGCAGGCCGGACCTGGAACATCACGGCGTTGAGGTTGAGGCGCTGGTGCTGGTCCAGTATCCAGAGGAGTTCCCTTTTCTGATCTTCCGACGGCAAGCCCGGACGGGAAGGCCAGTCGATGTTCGCCACCGTCGCTATCCAGACACCTCTGAATTCGAACAGTGGGGATAAATTCGGTTCCTGTGCGGATAGATTAGCAAAGGTCAGGAAGCATAAATATATGATGAGAATTCTCAAAGCACAACTTTCAATGTAAATGAAATCACTTTCTATCAAATCTAAAATCCGGGTACAATAATACGATTAATTCAGGAATTGGAATTAGCCCCAACTATTCACCACATACAGTCTGAAAAAGTTACGTTATAAGCAAATACCATGAATAATCCGGCTAAGTACATTTTATTGACTATCCCATCTTTCAATGTCCAGACGCAATTGTTGGTCGTAGCCGTCGTCTCCTTTGGTAAGTACCTGGTTATCTATCTTGAGGATATCATTTTCGTTTGTGGTATTGTAACGAATGGGCACTTCCCCTTCATTGCAGAAAAGGAGATTTTCCCGCACGGTGTTCGTCGTAGCCCGGTGAAACCGCAGTGGAGATTTGGCAATATTGTAAATCAGATTGCCGGCCACCAGGACATCTGTGGTGCCTTCATCCAGGAACATCCCATTGCTTTCCGCCCGTCCGGCATTGATGCTGACATCATGGATCCGATTGTGCAGTATTTTACTGCCAGGCTGTAGGCCCAGCATATATATCCCCCCTCCATCACTGAGTTTTTGCATGATATGGTGAATGTGGTTCCCTTCCACCATATTTTCCCTACAGGGTGTCGGCACTGGATTCCACATCCAGCCTATGGATATTCCAGTGTAAGGTAAATCGTGGACCTCATTGCGCAGAATTGAAGTCCGGGCAGTCAGCCCGCACCAGATTCCTACGCCACCGAAGAACTGTATTCCGCAATTGGAAATTTTATTATCCTTGATGGTGTTGTCGATAGCGACCTGGTCTGATGCAACTTTCCACCAGGGCTCACCATTTACTTTCCGATCCTGGCCTTCGCCGATCATAATCCCGTTACCGGAAATATCGTACAATTCACAGTTGCTTATACGATTGTTTTTGGAACCGGTGCCGAGCCAGATTCCCGAACCTCCAAGGTGTCTGAAAGTGCAATCCTCAAAAGTTATTTGGTCTACCCAGCTCCCCTGGATGGCAGCCGGGACGACATCCCATTGAGGTGGGCCCGGTCGGTCATCATAATGGCAGGCCTGTATGCCGGCGTAGCCCTGGGCCGGAATGTTCCAGAACGCATGTTCAAATGTCAGACCCTGGAATTGTATATTCTTCAACGGCCTGTCTATATTCCCGGACAATTTTACCAGACCAGGTGAAACGGGTATGACGATGTCCAGAATGGCAGGATCCTGACCCACCGGTAACTGAATAAAAACGGCCTTTTCAGAAGTATCAAAATACCATTCATAGTCGGCATCTACGAATTGGCGGTCGTTCTCCAGGAAGTATCTGGGCTGTGGTTCCCAGTTGTCGATATTGAAAAACGCCGGTTGGCGAGCTCCGATGGAATCAACCGTCATGAGTTTTTGGGCAGTCCTATCAATAGCCTTTATGGCAATGCGGGAAATGGACCAATCGTGTAACAGGATAAGTTCGGTCTGTTCGGGAGAAACCGGCATCGGGAAGTCATTCTCTTCAAAGTAGAAATACGTCCTGCGATCTTCACCAGCTTTGGCCACGCGCAAATAGCCCGTATTGGGATACCGGGCCCGAATAGCTCTCCGGTCGCCGACGAAGAGTTCCCGGGGCATCCCTTTCTCCAGAACTTCCTGGGGTAGATCAGCTTTCCATAGACCAGCGGTCGTCCGTTCCCAGTTTTTCAGCGCCCGTCCGCCGGAAATAGAAGGATAAGCACCTGGTAAAGCAGAAATGGTGAGTCCGGGTATATCTGTAAAGTCTTCTGATCGAATTTGCAACGGCTCATCAATCCGGTATATCCCGTCATCCAACCAGATCTTACACATTTCATCCGGTGAATGCTGAATATATGCCCGAACAGCCTGCAGTGCTCTTTCGATCGTGGCAAAAGGAGCTTCAGATGAACCGGAGTTGGCATCCTGTCCAAGAGGCGAGACATAAAAATCTGCGGAATGGGCAGCCCCGGACATGCAGAGTAAAAGGATTATCGTTGCCAGGGTCGTACTGGAATGGTGCATAAGGAAGATTAGAACGCGAGGATTAGAATTTATATACATTTGAGCGTACAAGGCTGGTTAGTTCCAACACCAAGTTACAAAAATTCAGATTAATTTGAGACGTTAAAAAAATACAGAAATATCAATTGGAATGTAGGAGTTGATGCACCTGGCAGAAATGGTGTCGGGGACCCTATCTGCCCTGGACGTTTTATTCTTCAAAAAACCTGTTCATTAGGATGTAATGTACGATCAAAATTATTAACTTGTTGATGTAGAAAATATCGCTATACAATGGCGGTCAATATTTGAGATAGACACCTTCCCGGAAAAAAGTACAACATGGAAAATCATTCACGCAGAAATTTTATGAAGAACGTTGGGCTGGGACTACCTGCTGCAGGAGTAGTTGGTATGCGGAATAATCCAGAGCCCCGACGACTAAATGAAACCGGGACACTGCCCCGGGAAGTTTGGATTGCAGCCATGACCCAGCATGGCATTGCCGGCAATAATATTCCGGAAGTGATCGCTGCTGCGTTGAAACAAATGGAAGTAGCCCTGTCGAATTCACCCGATATAATTTGTCTCCCGGAAGTATTCCATTCTGTAGGAGTCAGAAGCGGACGTCCCCCGCTGGATGAAACCGCAGAGAATGGTAGTGGCAATATGGTAGGTCCGTTTCAGGATTTTGCTAGGAAGCACGGCTGTTACGTGATTTGTCCGATCTATGCGCTGGAAGCTAGTAAAGTGTACAATGCGGCCTATGTCATTGACCGCCAGGGAAAAGTCATGGGCAACTATAAAAAAATCAGACCCACTATCGGAGAAGTCAAAAAGGGCATAAGTCCGGGCCCAAAGGACGTTCCGGTATTTGATACTGATTTTGGAAGAATTGGCATTCAGATATGCTATGACATCGAATGGGACGAGGGGTGGGAATCGCTCCGACGCAAAGGTGCTGAGATCGTCTTCTGGCCATCGGCTTTTGCCGGAGGGGCTAAAGTGAGCACGAAAGCGTGGACGCATCAGTATTGTGTGGTAGCCAGTACCCGGAAAGACACCACTAAGATCTGCGATATCACCGGGGAAAGCGTTATGGAAAGCGGATTGTGGAGCACCTGGGGCGTATGTGCACCGGTCAACCTCGAAAAAGCGATCATCCATAGCTGGCCGGCGGCGCTCCGTTTTCCGGAAATACAGAAAAAATACGGACGAAAGGTCAATTGCTATTCCTTTCACGAAGAAGAATTATCGATCATCGAAAGCCGGTCCGCTGATGTGAAGGTTAGGGATGTGATGGATGAATTTGATATGATCACTTATAGGGAATCCCTGGAAGAAGCCGAGAAATACCAG
>CBFGVZ010000120.1:0-11129 GCA_965652315.1 uncultured Saprospiraceae bacterium
GCCAGAAAGAAACATCCGATCCATCTGATTACATCAAAACGTCTGATTCGAAACCACATCAATACCCGGGATTATTTTCCAGTATTTCGCTGTTTCGATCGATTTCGGCCTGGGGTAATGGGAAAAGCAAGTGTTTATTGACGTCAAACTGGACAGGGGAAGCCAGAAAAGTACTGAAGTGCTCTTCACCTCCCTTCCAGCCAGTCAGATTTACGTCCCCGGATGCATGCCATCGTTTCAGGTCCCACCAACGTTGTCCTTCTCCAGCCAATTCTACAAATCGCTCATCCATAATCCATTGCATGATAGTTTGCGGATTAGATTCAGCCGTAGAATAATTAGCAGGTATATTTCCATCTCCGTATCCTGATTCCGCTCCCCAGTTCCGTGCACGCGTACGGATTTCATTGAGCAGTTCGATGGCTTTCGCGGTATTTCCTGATTTGAGTGCTGCCTCTGCAGCAATCAGTACCAGATCTCCATGACGCAGGATACGTTCATTGTTGACGGACCCACCATGAAAACCGGATAATTCATTCACGCCATCGGGTTTGTTGTACTTTTGGAAAATTTTACCTCCAAATCCATCTTCCGGATTTATAAACACATTGATCCGGGGATCATCCCCAAATCGATTGTACAATTTTTCAGTAATAAAAAACTTGGTAACAGAAGCATCATTAAAATCTCCCCGTCCTCCAAACTCCATCATATATCCTCTGTATACACTCGAGTTTTCTACTCCTCTCCATGGCCCGTCGTTGTGCAGTATCAAATTGTTGTTGCCGCTGCTGGGGACGGTAGCCTGAAGTTCATACAAGGATTCCTGATTGTTTTCGGTGTACGAACTGAAATTATCGATATAATTTTCAGTCAAAGAGGAGGTCAGAGAATTGAATAAGGTCAAAGCCTCATTCAAACTACTGTTATCACCGGTATAATTGGCACGAAAAACCAGAGCTTTGGCCAAAAGTCCGCGCGCACTATTCTTCGTCACGCGGCCAGCGTTTTCTGCTGACCATTCCTCCGGCAGGGATTCCAGTGCAGTCCGACAATCCGCGATTACCTGATCCAATACTTCAATCGCCGGACTTTTTGGCGTATTGGTTGCATCCTCCGTACGAATACGTTCCACCACAATTGGAACGGAACCAAAAAAATTGAAAAGCTTAAAAAAGGAATACGCACGCAAAAACAAGGCTTCCCCTTCCATTTTCGCTATTTCATCCGCCCCCTCAAACCCGGAAAAATCGACATTCCGAACCTTATCAATGGTTACGTTGGCCCGGCCGATTGTTTTATAGCAAGTCTGAAATGAAAACTGAATTCTTCCATTGGTGGAATTGAGTGAACCATCGAATAGTTCGACATCGGTTCTGGCAGCGTTATTTTCGGTCAGGTCATCTCCAGGAAGGAGGATATTGCTGGTATTCCACCCGTTGAAATTGGTTTGCGGGGCAGCAAAATGATAATCATCGTAAATAGACGCATAAACACCTGCCAGTTGGGACCTGAATTCATTGACATTGGAGAAATAAGTGTTTTCTGTTGCACCCAGAGGGGGTTCATCTACCAGACTCGGGTCACAGCTGAAAAGAATAACAGATAAAAAGAATAAGAGAGATAAATATAGAGCTTTCATGATTGATGTTTTAGAATTTAATGTTTAAACCTACACTGAACACTTTGGGCAATGGAATGGCGTCATTCACCGGATCCAGGGCACCCCATTTGTGTAGATACAAATTGTTTTGACCTCCGACATAAAGTCTTAGGGAGCGCACCTTATTATCCAACATATTCATGACTGCTGGAGGAAGCGTATAGCCCACCTGCCAGTTGTTGAGTCGGAAAAAAGCTGCGCTTTCCACCCATCGGCTGGAGAAACGATTGTTACCTGCAGGATCACCTACGATTGCCCGTGGCATATCCGTTTCGGTGTTGGAGGGGGCCCAGCGATCGAGTACGGAACTAAAGTAATTGGTTCCGGCACCAGACATGGATTCAAACCGTCTTCGGGCTACATTGTATTTATCTACATCTCCTTCTCCGTAAAAATTCATGGAAACATCCACCCCTCTCCAACCCAGGTTAACGCCCAGTCCGTAGGTGTAGCCGGGTATCGTATTTCCAATCTCTGTCTGATCATTGCTGTTGATCTTACCATCCGGGGTAAGGCTGTAAAAAGGCTCATCGTCTGTGGGGTCACCCTGGACGTCCAGGAAATACATATCGCCGGGCTGCACGTAATCCAGGTTACCAATATTACTATCTTCCATTTCGGCGAAATAGGCATCGATTTCCGCTTGACTTTGGAAGATACCACCAAGTTTGTATCCCCAGATCACGCCCACAGATCGGCCTTCTTCCACACGAACAGCGTCAGGTCTTTCAAATCCGCTCAAAGAAAGGGGCTGTCCTTGATAAAGCTTGGTTACTGTATTCTGAACAAAACTGATGTTTCCGGTTACACCGTAGTGAAAATCACCCACTTTATCCTGGTATCCCACTATTATATCGACTCCCTTATTCTCCATTTCTCCGATATTGAAGAGCGGATTGTTGGTACCCACGGAAATGGGTAAATTAACAGTTTGCAGGATTCCACTGGTCACCCGATTGTACCATTCAGCCGTAATGTTCAAACGGTAGTCGAACAGTAGCGCGTCGAAGCCGATATTCGTTGTGGTCGATACTTCCCAGGACAATTCCGGGTTTGGGAAATCGGCAACCAGAGCTCCAAATACCTGGCGTCCAATAGGATCTCCATTTCCCGATCCAAAACGATATGAGCTCAAACCTCCCGCTGCTCTGGATAAAAAGGCATACCGTCCTACAGCAGCCTGATCATTACCAGCTTGTCCCCAACCTCCCCGAATTTTCATATCGTCAATGCTTTCGATGTTGAAAAACGGTTCGTCGCTAATTCGCCATGCACCGGATAAAGCGTAAAAATTGCCCCATCGGTAGTCATCATCAAAACCATTACTGGCATCGCGTCGATAGGACACATCCAGGTAATATCGACTGTCGAAGTTATAACTCACACGCCCGACCATGCCAAACCAGAATCTTTGGGTCCATCCGTAAAAGGAATTGTTGTTGGATAAGTCACCGCTGTAACCAGTCAGGAAAGGATTATCATTGATATTGATCAGATTATTTCCTGAAAAATCTGAATTCTCTACCCGGTGTCTTTGGTCCTGGACCGCTGCTGTGATATTGACGTAGTGCTTGTTCGCAAAAACTTTATCGTAAATAGCGGTAAAATCGGTTTGAAAATTAAAGATATTATTAATCCGATGACTCATGTCTCCTTCACTGTTAGGCGCATTGGGGGCATGTGTTCTGGGGTCGATAGCTGCAGGATTGAAAAATGAGTTCCGGGAAAATATATCAAGACCAAATCGATCTTGATTGGTATAATCCAGGTTCAAACTTCCCCGAAAGGTCAGGCTTTTGAATGGAGAGATTTCCGCATAAAACTGCCCCAGATTTCTTTTGATTGTGAAGGCGCTCGTGTTGATATCAGCATAGGCCAGGAAATTGACATTGGACCCTTGCCCATATTTTTTGATCCCCTGCCAGGTATCACCAAAAAGGTATGGATCAAGTACCCGGGCATACCCTTCCGGGTCATTGGGATCGCGCAAAGGCTGCCAGGGAGAAACATCAGCGATTTCCTGAAGTTGGGACCCATTTAGCAGAGATCGCTGATGGGTGTATTTATAATTTACCCCCAGCCGGGCCCAATCGGTAACATCGACATTGAAATTGATCGCACCGGTATACCTTCTCATTTCATCCCCGTACATGACGCCAAGTCGATCACTCATCCCACCCGAAATGTAATAATCCAATCGGTCTGTAGCGCCCGAAACCTTGACATCATAATCCTGCTGAAAGGCATTTTTATTCACCAGTTCGTCCTGCCAGTCGTACGTCGTCCGGTCGCTGATGTAATAGGGGCTTTGTGGGTCAAACTGAGGGTTAAAACTGGTCAATCGATTGGCATCGGATGGCTCTAGTCGACCGTACAGGTCTTCCTCTATGTTCACGTCTGGGTTGTTGCTGTTGTTGTACATTTCATGGGACAAATCGACAAACTGCTGCGTGTTCAGCAGATCATAAGTGGGGATATTCTGGATGCCAAAATTAGAATTCATTTCCACGATAGGGACCTCGGATCGCCCTCTTTTCGTGGTGATAAGAACCACGCCGTTGGCAGCTCTGCTTCCATAAATGGCAGCTGCAGAAGCATCTTTGAGTACAGAAATGGATTCGATGTCATTGGGATTGATCAGATTAAACAAGTTGGGTGGTGTACTCAGATTGAAACCACTGATAACATCCTCATTCCCCGCTCTGGGTGGTTCAATGATTTGTCCATCAATTACATAGAGGGGTTGGGAATCACCATTCCAGGTTCCGATTCCCCGTACAAAAATCTGGGGAGCCTCGTTAGGGTCTCCACTGGCGTTGATCACACGCACACCGGTGGTATTGCCCTGTAACGCAAACTGTGGCGAAATCGATCCTATTTTTTCAATGACCTCCGCACCTACTGTACTGATGGAACCCGTCAGATCTTTCTTTTTCTTTTCACCGAAGCCGATCACAACGACCTCTTCCAGTGTTTCAGAATCTTCTGAAAGTGTTATATTCATAGAACCATCCAAGCTCACGGGCACTTCCTGCGATTGATAGCCAATGTAGGAGATTACCAGAATAGCATTCTCATTGATATTTTCCAGGACAAACTCCCCGTTGTAATCCGTAGCGGTACCTTTGGTGGTCCCCTGAACCTGTATATTCACCCCAATGAGTGGTTCCCCTGATTGGTCGGTGATGGTTCCCCGGATGGTATCTGCCAGGAACGGAATGATTCGCTTATAACCAAAATCGGTTTGTAACAATTGGACTGGTGTTGATCTGCCGGCTTTTACCCGACGCACAAGAAAAACCTGTCTATCCATTATTTTATAGCTCGTTTTGGAATCTTTGAACAGGTATTCCAGGATCTGGTCTATCGGCACTTTTTCCACATGGATGGAGACTTTTCGTTGCAGATCGACGTCTTTGATCCTGTATACGAACTTAAATTCTGAGTTGCTTTCAATGGTTTCGAGTAATCGCTCGACTGTAACATTGTCCATTTCCAGGGATAATGGATTCTCCTGGGAATAGCTTCCATTCGCATGGAGGGTTAAGAAAGTAGAAAAGAGAACCAGAACACTAAGCTTCATCTTTAGACCTATTTTCTTTTTAAGGAAGAGGCTTTTTCTTCGGCATAGAAGTTTTTTCATATCTTTGGTGTGTTGATGTGGTTAAAAAATTAATCGCATTTGTCATAATCGGGGGATGCGTCACCATCTTCCCGATTTTTTATTACAAGTTGTCTCTTTATTTCATAAGTCTGTTGGATTTATTGAATAATAACTTTTTCATTCTCTATTGAAAATTCAATATTATAGATCGCTCTAAAGTAATTCAAAACGGTCTTTAAGGGTACATCGCCAAAACTGGCATTAAATCGATCCTGAGCCAGGTCACCATTGGAATTGTGGATTGAAACGTTGTATTTCCGCTCCAGTTTCATCAGTATATCTTCAAATTTCATATCCCGGAATACGAGTTCGCCATTGATCCAGGAGGTATATATCGATGTTGGAACTGTCATCGTGTCAATGGACTTATCCACTTTATGGAAACTGGCCCTGTAACCAGGTTTCAGGATATGACTATCAATGGTCTCAAAAGCGGTGTTTTTCGTATCGAGGCTGACCGACCCTTCCACCAGGACGACATCCGTACGGTCATCTTCCGGGTAGGTGGATACGTTGAATTTGGTCCCGAGGACACGGACATCTATTCCGCCGGTCTGGACTATGAAAGGCTGAGCCGCATTGTGCGCCACCTCAAAATAGGCCTCGCCGGTAACTTCCACCACTCTATTTTCACTATTTCGCGGAAAATGCACGGGAAATTTTATAGTCGTTCCGGAATTGAGATAGACAATCGTTCCATCGGATAGTTCGATTTCAAAGCGCTTGCTATAGGGGATCCTAAGCGTATTGTACTCCAGTTTTTCAACGGGTTGATCTGAAGAATATACCAGACGGGAATTTTCCTGCTGACCCACGATATTCCCTGCTACATCGCGCACTTCCCGGGTGCCATCAGGATTGATGACCTCGACCTGTCCATTATCCAATTCCAGGGTAATGTGTTCCGTGTGTTCAAAGGTGGTTTGAATGGATCTCTCTGTGAGAACACCAGAAGTCAATTCCGGGAAAATAATTCCCTGTTGGAATAAGAACCCGGCTATTACAGTCAATAAGATAACAGCGGCTGCTCCGTATTTCCATAAGCTCCTTCCTAAATCAAATACCCTGAATCGGTGTTTTGTATTTCTGGTCTGTTGAGATATTATCTGCTGAAAAATGTGGTCTGCGGTACCCTGATCGAGAATTTCATGACTATCCAATATCTCCAGAACTTTTTCCACATCTGGCATTTCCTCAGAACGGGAATTTTTCTGAAAATACTGCAGAACTGCTTCATACTCTTCATCAGAGCACTCGTTCTTTACAAATTTCAAAAGTAATTCCTGTATATTATGATCCTGGTGCATATAGACGTTGTGCCTTTAAAACACCTACATTACACCTGCGCCGGGGAAAAGTACTATCGGGTTCGAAAATTTTTTTTGAACTTTTTACAAACGGGAATTGGGCAGCATGTGGGTAGCCTCCCGGATAGCTATCGGAACAAGCGGGGGTGTGGCAGTGGAATTGCCGGGTTCATTATTATAGTTTGGAACGAATTTATCCCGAATATCTGCTTCTGTACGAAATCCTTGAAATAGCCCACTATGGTGAAGCCTAGCCAACCGAAATGACTCCCCATATCCTCGGTTTCCCTCACCACCCGTATGGGCGATCCGACCCAATAGCATGATTACAACCCGTCGTAGTTCCCTCAACAAAGATGGCTCAGCATTTTTGGTCTTCGACTCCATTCAGTCATGCCCCGCAACTACATAATGCAAATACCATGCATCATCCGGGTTAGATCATGCAAATTTATTCCTTCCACATCCCACGGATCATGTTCAGCGTTTCATCTACCAATTCCTGACCTCCTTCGGGACCTATCAGGGTGCTGGATGCAACGGCTCCGTAGGCTCCACCTTTGATGGATCTTTCTGTCGGCACATAGGATCCACTTCCCGCCAACTGAACGAGAAAGGTCTGAATAGCTGGACTTTGTGCTTTTATCCGGACACCGTAATCAAGATAGAGCTCGAAGGGATTAGTAGCGATAACGATGTCTGCCAATCTGATGGTATGGATCTCGATCGGAATGGTTTTCTCGTGTTGCTCAAGCTGATATCTGGCTTCCACATTCGAATACCACCTATATCGACCATAGGCTTGCGTGATGGTACGATACCACCGGTTCTCATTTTTTCTTTCGGGGTGGGTCTTTATTTCGACCATCAGTGAATCGTAAATGGTACTCCAGTATTCCATTCCAGCGTTCGCATCGGACAGGTCCCGTTCTGACAACAATCTTCTTGTCAGATGAACAGTTTTGGAATGTTGAACCATTGCGGGATTCCATAAAATATTTTCCTTCATCACTGGTAAAATCGAAATGGCTGCGCGCACCAGATCCTGTGCGATTTGTTTCCTTCTGGCCATTTTTCCCCGTCCGGTTTCTTCATTTGGAAACATGAGTTTTTGCATCCTTTCTTCACCTTTTTGATCGTACATAAAATGGGGGGATTGGTCTCCGGCGGCACTGCATTGGGGAAGAATAGATACATCGTATCCGAGCTGGACCTGCATTTCCTTCCGGACGTCGTGCCAGTAATCAGCGCTTAGGTGATACTCCTGTTCACTGACCTGGGACGGGCAAGCTACATTCATTACTATACCGGTCAATCGCTCATCAGTATCCCAGGTATAAATCAGATTAACACTATGATCTTCAAACCCCTCGATATGGCTAAATTCCGGTTGATTTGTGTTTCCATACATTCTCGAGTCTCCGTTGTATGAGGCCTGAAGTCGATTGTGGCCGACCACCGCATGTGAAAGTCCGTAACTGATTCCCCCCGGTTTCCGATTTGACCAGGCTTCCACCACCCCATCAGCTACCCGACCGGCCATAAATTCAAGATATTCAAGTGGAGATAAAGCGTCGAGTTCTACACCATATCTATTTTCAATATCGGTCTCTGTACCACAGTAAGGTGCAGAATGAGAATGAGTTGCATTGAGGATGATATCCTTTTCATCGATGACCGGCACTTTCTCCACCACAAGTTTCCGGACAGTAGCCAGTAGGTTTTTTGATTTGTCGTCTCTGGTACCGTCGCTAATACTGACCAGGTCACAACTTACCAGTATAACCTTCTCTGAAGACTCTACGTCCGCACCCGATTCCCACACCAGTATGGTAGCTGTTATGGGATCAAGTACCCCTTCCGAAACGCGGGCATGGAATTGTCCAGCGATCAATACAGGCTTGTCGGGGGTAATATCTACCTGTGCCCAGCCAATTTTCAGATCATTTTGGCTCAAGACAATCGGGCAAAAAATGAAATAGCATAGAAGGGATGACACAAGGGACGGTAATATTCGGACGATCATAAGAATATGACAGATTTAATTGTTTAGAAAGCTCTATTTCGTGAGCCACTAATATATAGTTTAATTTGAAAATACATTCCCATTTAATCCTGCCTCTGCACCGGGGTAAAAAAATCCATCATCCTGACATGGTTTTAACAGCTTTATTTCGGGGTCGGAACCATAAATAAACCGGTATACCAATCAACATCAGCACCATTCCTATACCTGCCTCCCGGGGCCGCGTAATAAATGTATTTATGATCAGGATCACGCAAAATATCACAAACACAGCCGGGACAAAAGGGTAACCCCATACCCGGTACGGTCGCAGGACATCCGGCATTTTTTTCCTCAGGATAAAGACGCCCAGTGCGGTTGCTCCGTAAAAAATAAAAGCCGCAAAAATGAGCATATCAGTCAGTTGATCAAACGTCCCTGAAAACACCAACAGACAGGACCAGAAGCCATGAAGCCAAAGGGCTTTCCCCGGCACATTGGCTTTGTTCACTTGGCCGATGGATTTGAAAAACAAACCCTCATCAGCCATTGCAAAGGTGACTCTGGGGGAACTCATAATGGTCGCATGTGTACAGCCAAAAGTGGATAAAACGATCAGGATAGATATAAAGATCACGCCGGTCCGCCCCCAGAATGTCCGGGTCACTTCCACGGCTGCAATCTGATTGCCCGCAGCATCCACAGCCTGCAATTCACTGACCGGCATGACGGACAGGTAAGCCATGTTGATCAGCAGATAAATGGTGATTACAGCAAATAATCCAATGATGATGGAAAGGGGTAAATTCCTGTATGGATTTTTTATTTCACCACCCAGGTACCCTACAGAATTCCAACCTTCATAGGCCCAGAATGCCGCCAAAAGTGCCGTAAAAACAGCGCTGATCCCGACATTTTGTCCAGTGTCTGAAGTGATGGAGAATGCACGGGCAGGTTCAGCTACCTCATCGGTCATACCAAAGAATACAATCAGTAATATCCCCAGCACGACCAATGACAGTACGACCGTACTCAGATTGGCGCCCAGTTTCAGACCGCGGGTATTAAACCAGGTTAGAAACAGGATTAGCACTATAGCTACCAATTTGATTGAAAAACCTCTGAAGGGAAAAAAAAGGCCAAACAAACTGACATCTGACCAATTTTCCAACAATGGTCCAAAAGGAACCAGGCTATGCAGTGACTGGGCGAATACATAGGCAATCGCTGCGATCGACGCAGTTTTTATAGCTGCGAAATTGGTCCAACCGAACAGGAAGGAAAAAAAACGGTTGTATATTTTTTTGAAATAAACATATTCTCCACCGGTGGAAGCCATCATACTGGCTACTTCGGCATTGCTCAGCGCTCCAAACAAAGTAACAATTCCGCCCAAAACCCAGCAAATCAGGATCCAACCCGGAGACCCCAGTTCACTGGCCATCGGAGCTACTTTTTTAAATACGCCGGATCCAATTATATTGCCGGCTACGATAATGATTGCCAGCCCCAGGCCCAGCGTTCGTTTCAATTGGTTTTTTGGTTTCATCGGTACTTCGTGGAAGAGCTATAACATTATCCAGATCAATACGAGCCATGGGCTAACACCGTGAACCTTCAGAAAATCCCGAATGGTCTTCAGCGATTTACTCATTTGGTTTTTCACCGTACTCAGGGAGATACCCAATTCATTGCTTATTTCTTCGTAGCTTTTTCCTTCAAAACGGGACATTTCGAAAATACGCTTTCTTCCCGGGGGCAACAAATCAATGGCTTCTCTTTTAATCCGTTCCATTTCGGCTTCCATGTGGTATATCTCTACCGGATTGGTACTGGTAGGAATTCTGCAGAAGACCTCTTCCTTGAGCTTTCGGTGATGAGCTGCTTTGCGAAGAAAATTGAAAGTAAGATTTCGTGTGATAGTAAACAAATAAGACTTGAAAGACAGATCAGGATCCAATTCCGCCCGGTGTATCCACACCTTCAGAAAAACTTCCTGAACGATCTCTTCAGCGTATTCTTTCCGGTTGAGGAAACTATATGCGTACGTGTAAACATCATTTCTATAGGTATCAAACAAATATTTGAAAGCCTCCTCAGAGTGAGTTTTGAGCTGCACCACCCAGATGCGATCATTATGGATCCCATCTCCCGACATTAAACATTATTTGTGGTCACAATCATGACAGATTTAAAATCCAGCTTTAATTGAAATTATGACTTGCAACACTGAAATACATAGAATGATTTTAACATTCTGATCCAGGCTTTACGAGTCCTCTTATGCAATATTAAGAAATTATTGATAAAAGCCTGTGGCTGCGATCCGATTTATTTGATAGTAATTTTTTCAATTTTCAGAATCTGGAATCCAGGCTTCTGATTTTCTACTCCACCTCCACCACAATGTGCAAATACACCATATCAATTGCATAGTTGTTACAGTCATTGTTTACTTCAGTCAATATGCTAGCTCAATATTTTTTTCGT
>CBFGVZ010000121.1:0-11129 GCA_965652315.1 uncultured Saprospiraceae bacterium
CAGGCTGTTCAATTAATTAACCCGAAAAATCTTTAGCATTTCAGCAGCATATATTGGACCGCGATATGCCTGTTATTCTTTGATAAATTCACCATCCACTTTGAGTGAAACCTCTTTGCTGATGAGGGATTCAGGGAAGTCATTTCCTACATTAAACGCTTTGCGGTCGATCGTACCGGTCACCTGGAACCCTGCAATACTCTGACCTTTGTCATTTTCAATTGTGCCCCGATACCACAGATCCAGAGTGATGGGTTTGGTCACATCTTTGATGGTCATATTCCCGGTCACTTTGTAGTGATTTTTCTTTCCGGCCTTTCGAATTCCCGTGCTCTCAAAGGTCATTTTGGGAAATTTCTCCACCTCGAAGAAATCAGCGCTGCGCAGGTGGTCGTCCCGCATTTTAACCTCCGTGTCAATGGTGCTGACGTCGATTTCTACCGAAAACGATGCATCCCGAAAATCCTCCTGTTCGGATATGATCTGTGCTTCAAAACCATTAAACAAACCGGCCACATCTGCGATAGTATTGTGTACCGTACTGAATGTAATCTTGGAGTGCGCAGGATCTACATTCCAGGTACTTTGAGCGAAGACCGATACGCTGAGTAATAACCCAACAGCCAGAGATAATAATTTTTTGGTCATTTTCATAATTTTAGTTTTTTCTTGATTTATAAAATTTATTTTTTGAATTATAATTCAAATGTCGGAACAAAGATCTTTTGGGCCATTCACATAGGTGAAGAAAGACTGACTTGCCAATAAATTCCATAAAGAATAATAAAACATGGTGAATTTACCTGTCGTAATTCTCATACCTAAAGTCAGTTTGGCCATTCTGATGTACATTCAAACCGGAATAAATATGGACTTTCGTTTTTGAGGGGTGATATTTCGGGTTCGGTGTCCCTTGCCACTAATATCCTCCATCAGCAGAACTTCTCCCCCTGCAAATTTCCTTTTCTCGCCGAGTGAAGTTTCGATTTCAATCTCACCATCCAGTAATATGATGTATTGCTTTTGTGGCGCATTGTGAAAGTCATAATCATAAGTGGGCACTACCTCCCGGAACATGATTCCTTTTGCCGGGAAAAGAACAGATAAACTTCCGATTTCACCGCTTTCGTTCATGGGAATTTCAATCCGATCGAAGTGACTATCCCCGTTCTCATCCGAATATACTCGTGTCACAGAAAAGGTACTCATGATCCAAAAACCCATTGGTTCGCCTGTTCGATTTCGTCTTTGGAAATCATATGCGGCCGATCGGGATAAATTTTTTCCAGTACCCCGGCATTCAATTCCTTCAGAATATCCACGCTCTCTGAGATGCGCTCCACCGGTATGTGCGGGTCGGGATTCCCGGAACTGATAAAGACCTTCGTTCCGGCGAAATCACCGCTATAATTTTCCGGGTATATACGGTCTCCGATCAGCCCACCCGTGAGAGCCACCACCCCTCCGTACCGCTGTGCGTGTCGGGTTACGAATTCCAGGGTCAGACAGGCCCCCTGAGAAAAGCCCAGAAAGTAAATGTGCTCAGCCGGAATACCAGCCTGTATGAGGTCTTCGGTCAACTCTCCCACCGTATCCAGCGCGGAGGACAACCACGGTTCATTTTGCGCAGGTGGCATAAGAAAGGAATAAGGATACCAGGTATCGTTCGTGGCCTGCGGTGCCAGCACTGCAAAGCCCTCTACTTCCAAAGCCGGCACCAGACCCATTATATTATGGGCAGTAGAACCCCGACCGTGCAGCAATACCAGCGCCTTTTCCGCCTTCTCCGGAGCCGGACCCTTTGAGATAATTTCTTTTATATGCATCGCAATAGATTATAATTTTGAGTTAAATAATTCCGCACACGGCCACCAGACCAGACCTGGCTTACTCCTCTATTTAGAGCTTCCTGCCAATGGTCCGGAGCGTTTTCTACGATATCAGTACACGGTGATCTCTGGTAACCGCGCTTCGATCGATGATCGCTGAGCTTCCAGCCAGGGCGGCAAAACAAGCTTTTGACCCAGTTTGTCTGCGTCCTCATCTACCGCATACCCCGGTCCGTCCGTGGCTATTTCAAACAATACGCCGCCTGGTGTACGGAAATATACAGAATGAAACCAGTGCCGGTCAATATGGCCCGTGGGACGCAAACCCATGGCAATGACTTTCTTCCTCATGGATTCCAACTCCTCATCATCTTTCGCCCGAAAGGCAACATGATGGATTATTCCCCGACCATTGGCGGAAGGTCCAGGCTCGGCCGTTTCGAGAATCACCGAGCCTCCGAAGGGGGCATCTGTCGTGTAGAGCTGCTGATCTCCTTCTTCTGCCTGCAATGAAAATCCAAATACATCCGTCAATATAGCGGCGGTAGTCTCGTTCTCCTCCAACCGCAGGGTCGTACCCCAGAAACCCCGAATTCCGTGTTCTTCGGGCACCGATCCCTTATCCCAGGCCGGCAAATCGTTGGTTCCTTCATCAAACACCAGTTCGACCTGCATCAGATCCGGATCGCGGAATTTCCAGACCTGCCGACCAAAACGCTCAACCGGACCGGTAAAATCAATCCCCACTTCTCCGAAACGCTCTGCCCAATATTCCACCGATCCCGTAGGAACCGCCAGCCCGACAGCCACTGCTTCACCCACGCCGGGTTTGCCCTGAGCAGCCATGGGCCAGGGGAAAAAAGTCAGGCCGGACCCCGGGTCACCCGTGGCATTTCCATAAAACAAATGATAAGTGCCGGGATCATCCTGATTGACCGATTTTTTAACCAACCGCATGCCCAGTTTTCGAACGTAAAATTCTGCGTTTCGCTGAGCATCTCCGGCCAGCGCTGTGATGTGGTGGATTCCATTATGATGTGTTCTCATGATTTAGAAATTTTTGAATTAAATAATGATCCAGGCAGTAGATTCAGGTCCAGGAATGGTATGGCCCATCCCTACTACGAGAAAGGCCATATCATTCTGGTTTCCCATCAGGACTCCCGTACGAATTGAACTTCGGCATTGAGCCGCACATCGTCACTAACCATTACTCCTCCCGCTTCCAACACGGTATTCCAGTTCAGATCCCAATCTTTCCGATTGATCTTTCCGCTTACGGAAAATCCAACTTTCTCATTGCCATATGGATCTTTGATCTCCCCACCGTAGTCCACATCCAGGGTCACAGTTTTTTTGATCCCTTTGATGCCCAGTAAACCTTTCAACTGGTAATTATCGTCGTCCAGTTTATTCAACTCAGTGCTTTCAAAGGTTATATTTTGATGCTGATCTACGCCAAAAAAATCGTCGCTTCTCAGGTGTGTATCCCGATCAGAATTGTTGGTATCTATCGAGTCGGCATCAATCGTAACGAATACCTTAGCATTGCTAAAATCGTTATCCGCACATTCGACTTTTGCATCGAATTTTCGAAATTCACCTTTCACATTAGAGATCATCAGGTGTTTTACTCTAAAAGTTAATTCACTGTGTGTGGGATCCAACACCCATGTTGATTTTGAATTGCTCATTTCTTATATATTTATTGATTTAAAAATTATACTACAAAAATAACGGTGAAATTTAGTCTGTTCATTCACCTATGTTAATTAAACTTTCTGTCAGATGATTTTTCAGAAGAAATAATTTGATCTACAGAATATTTACCACTACCGGTTATCAATAAAACCACAAAGGCCAAAACATACATCAAAGGTTTTTCTTTCGTTGAAAAAGGGTCGTCCCCATGTGCGATAAATGCAGCCACCAGCATGGTAATGATTTGTGGAATTACCGCCAGGCGTGTTCCCAGCCCGATCAATACGAGCGCAGCACAGATTACTTCAGCAAAAATGGCGAGTCCCAGACTGATCTCCGGTCCCAGACCCATAAAGTCCATAAACCGGACTGGGTCGGCTAACATTCGCCCGATTTTGGGAATACCATGCGTAAACATAAACAGGGCGATCCCTACCCGGGCTACAAGAAGTCCCAAATCGACCTGATCGGACGCAGGAGAAACTTTAAATAGTGATTTCATAAGTTGATAATTTTGATTTTTAATGCAAATATCAGATGGATTGAATTTTCTTCTGTTCACATAGGTTAATTAAAAAATGAAACGTCAAATTATTGAGAGATAGCATGGAGGAAGGTATTCCATAGCAGGACACCTACTGAAGTGTTTTATAGAACAACGCAGTGCCCATTGTGATTTGGATATATACATACATCCACCCAGAAGTACAAATCAGGAAAAGCATTCAGATTGGATGAACCAAAAAAGGATTACTGAGTTGAAATTGGGATACCTATAATAAAAGGATCTAAACTAAACTTCTTATTTTTGGACTTCGTAATGACAAAATCCTCCGCTGGGTATTTTCAGACAATTAGCAAGCAAATCTGCGTATGGGTATATCGATAGAACTGGTTTTACTTACGCTGGCCATACTATTTTTCCTCAGTATCCTGGCCGGGAAAGCCGGATATCGATTTGGCGTACCTGTCTTGTTGTTATTTCTGAGCGTGGGAATGATCTTTGGCAGTGATGGGCTGGGGATAGAGTTCCAAAACATACAACTGGCTCAGGCTATCAGTTCTGTGGCATTGTGTATCATTTTGTTTTCGGGTGGAATGGATACCAAAATCGAAGATGTAAGACCCATTCTGCCCCAGGGAATAGTCCTGGCAACCATTGGAGTTTTACTTACTGCGATTTCCACTGGCCTGGCCGTATGGTGGGTATTGGGAATGACCATGCAATCGGCATCCATCGGTTTTTTATCGTCTCTTTTGCTGGCTTCCACCATGTCATCGACCGATTCGGCATCAGTTTTTTCAATTTTGAGATCAAAAGGACTGCGGCTGAAGAACAATTTGAAACCCCTGCTTGAGCTGGAAAGTGGTAGTAATGACCCCATGGCATACGTCCTGACCATTACAGTAATCGGAATGGTGGGGATCGATGTACAGCCGGATTACTGGAATGCTCTGCAGAGTCTATTTCTTCAACTCTTCATTGGGGCCATAGCCGGACTACTTTTTGGAAAACTGGCGGTGTATATCATCAATCATATCCGGCTCGAAAACAAATCATTGTACCCCATCCTGGTGTTTACGTTTTGTATTTTTATTTTTTCGATGACTTATTTTATTGGCGGCAATGGTTATCTCGCCGTTTATTTCGGCGGTCTGGTCATTGGAAATTCACGATTTGTGCACAAGCGAACGGCGGTCAATTTCTTTGATGGAATGGCCTGGATGAGTCAGTTGCTAATGTTCCTCACGCTGGGGTTGCTGATCAATCCATCCGAACTGATTCCAATCATTGTACCTGGCTTGATCATCAGTATTATAATGATTTTCATTACCCGACCACTTTCCGTTTTTCTTTGCCTCGCTCCCTTTCCCAAAATGGAATTTAAAGACAAAGTGTTCGTTTCCTGGGTAGGTCTGCGTGGGGCAGTTCCCATAGTATTTGCCATTATGGTCCTGGCTGCAGATATTTCCAATGCCCGACTGATATTCAATATCGTTTTCTTTTGTACGCTGGTGTCCCTCATCGTACAGGGTACCAGTCTGGCCGGAGTGGCCAAGTGGCTTGGTCTGGAATTACCACCCGGTGAAGAAGCCAAAGAGCTGCAGAATTTTGACGTAGAATTTTCAGATGAAATCAAATCCGTGACTTCCGAAATTAAATTGACCGAGAATTCCCTGCTCAACGGCAATCACCTGATGGATCTCGCGCTACCCGAGAAAACGATCGTCGTCATGGTCAAACGCGATGGCAAGTATTTTGTCCCCAATAGTGAAACCAGCCTTTACCCGGATGATATGCTACTGGTCATCACCGATGATTATTCCGCATTACGTGAGACCTACCAACGACTGGGCGTTCGATACTGACGGAAGACATTTTACCTCTCCCACTCTTGTATGGGTTCCATGCAATGATCGATCCATACGGATTTTCTTCGGTCATATGCCCGACCTCTTTCGATAAATGGGACGATTGGTTATCGTCTCTGCCTCAATATCGCTAATGGCATTCTGCTTTTCCAGATGCTTATGTGAGGTGGCATTGAGCATTTCAGGATGAATGCCTGGTGAAAGAATTCCCTGGATTTCTCAGGTTACTTACATGCGGCACCCAAGGCAATCATAACCTATTTTTCTACCCGGACAACCCCTACCCGGACCATTCTGTGGCGAACGATTGTCATGACAGGACGCTTGCCGTTGCTTCTCCATTTCCTGGTAATAATAAACGTTCAACCCTTCCTGGTCGCCAGCTCTTTTCGAATCCGGCTAAGCGACTGGGGCTTGATACCTAGATACGAGGCGATGATATACTGCGGGATCCGCTGGGTAAAATGGGAATACAACTTCGAAAATTCCAGATACCGGTGTTCCGCATCCTCGCTGTTGGTTTTGGCGATGCGATAATGAAGATGCGCCAGGTAGGTCTGAAGTAAAACTCTGAAATAGCGGTCCCATACGGGATGAGATTCACACAGCAATTCAAAATTCCTTTTGTTGAGCATCAATACACGCGTGGGTTCCAGCGTCTCTATGGTGGATACGGCCGGTTGATTGTTAAAATAGCTGGCGGCATCGGTGATCCAGTAGTTCTCCACCGCCAGTTGTACGGTATTTTTATCCCCTTTTTCATTGATATAGTAGGAATAACACGACCCCTCCAGTATAAAATATTGATAATTACAGGGTCGGCCCGGTTCCACAAAAAAATCCTTTTTATCGAAGGACTTTTCGAATGACAATTCCTCAAACCGGTCATACGCCTCTTTCGGAAGCGGCTTTCCAATGGTCTTTGTAGCCGCTTCCCAAAATGATGGATACTTCATTTTCATCCGATTTATAATACTACACTTTCACAATCCTATCTCAGGCGATAACAACCTTCGATCCCAACAACCTATGAATTCTTCTGCGGATTTTGCTAAATATATCGACGCTTTTTCAGAAATCTAAGAGCATCCATGCCATCAGCGGGAATTCAGTACTACATCCCGGCGATAAACGCATTTGCTTCTTCTTCCCTGAACCGCGCATTGGCTCCATCCCAATGCAATTTTTTGCCCGGGAACTGTGCTGCAATCACGCCCAGCAGAATGACCTCTGTGAGCTTGGATGCATATGAGAAGGGCGCACTGCACTCATCCTTGCCGAGACACGCATCGACAAACTGGTGATAATGCTTGGGTGACTCTCCTGCATAATCCCGTACCGGTTCACCCAGCGCCCCGGTAGGATCGTATTTTTCGATTTCCAGTGGCTGATATTCACCCTTCACAATGAGCCTGGGCAACTCCATGAAGTGTGGCAATAACAATCTCTGACCTTTTTCTCCGATAAACATGGCACCCTGGTCCGGTAAGGTCTCCCCGTTGGGCAATCTCAGTTTTTTCTGAAGCTTCGGCGCCCCTTCACCGTCGTACCACACCCATTTTAATTTTTTTGCGGTGTATGCTGTGCCGGGAAACGTATAAGTCACTTCATTCTTTTCCGGATGACCATAGCCATTCGGTTTCCGGCAATTGTTGCGCACGGTCAGCGGCACACCTAGTTTCAGTGCATTATAGGGCGTATCAAAAATATGGACACCCATGTCCCCCAGCGTTCCACAACCGTAGTCGATAATCTTCCGCCAGTTGGAAGGATGATAAAATCCTTCTTTATAGGCCCGTTTTTTGGCCGATCCCTGCCACAGATCCCAGTTGAGATTGGCCGGGACAGGATCGCTTCCCTGGGGCTCTGCCCCGTCATACCCCCATACCTTGGGGGACCAGGCGATCACCTCGCTCACTTTTCCGATTATACCGCCCCTGATCAGTTCCGTCGCCAACTTATAATCGTAAAACGAATGCACCTGGATACCCATCTGCGTCACCAGATTGCGTTCGCGGGCTACCTTGTCCATTTCACGGGCTTCTGCCACGTAATGCGTCAGTGGCTTCTGACAATATACGTGCTTGTCCATATTCATAGCCATCAGCGAAACAGGTGCGTGAATGTGGTCCGGTGTGGACACTACGACAGCGTCTATATCATCGCGAAGCTCATTGAGCATGATCCGGTAATCGGTGAATGTCTTTGCTCCTGAAAATTTTTGTGCGGTTTTTTGCAGCAGGCTGCTGTCCACATCACAGAGCGCGACCACTTTTACCGAGGGGTGGGAGGCGATATCGTTGAGATCATTGACTCCCATCATCCCCAGCCCGACCTGTGCGACCCGGAGTTGATTTGCCGGGCTGTACCCGGACAGGGAAAGGGGAAATATACCGGCTGCCAGCGCACCGGCACCGGTGGTTTTGATAAAGCTACGTCTTTTCATTTCTTCGTTTTTAATTTTTAAACAAGAGGCTGCAACCCCTTGTCCTGAATCTAGTCAAATAAAATTTTATGCATAGGAGGTTTAATTCCCGGATTCGAGCGGCCGGATTTTGACGTTCCGGAACCAAAGTGAACTGCCGTGATCCTGAAAGCCAACCAGACCTTCCCGGTATTTTCCATAGTCGGGATATTTATCCCATTTACCGGAGTTTCGGCGCTCATTCCAATCTTCTGAACCCGGAACAAAGCTCAGCAGTTTGACCCCATTGAGCCAGTGCTCGGTCCGATCCGGTGCCACGACGATCCGGGAGGTATTCCATTCGCCTGTGGGGTGCAACACTTTGTTGTCCACTTCCACCGTATGCATCGCGTAATCCGCGCCGGTCATCTGCCAGTCCTGCAGTTGCTCGGGATGCTCGGCACCAAACTGAGAATTGTACCCGACCAGATCGTGGATGCTGGCATAATTTTCATCGTCGATCAACTGGTATTCCGGTGAAACCCCGGATGGCGATTTGAAATCGGGCCCTTCCTGGATGTGGTAAAAAATGCCGCTATTCCCGCCTTCCGGTATTTTCCATTCCACCATGAAATCAAAATATTTGAATTTCTCCCCGCCGTACACTACGTCCTTCCCGCCGGTGTAATCCTGTTCCAGCTTCAATTCGGTGTCGTAATAGAGCATACCGTTGTTGATCGTCCAGCCGGGAGGTAACTCATCTCCGTTGAATCCGCGCCAGTTGTCCGCGTGTGCATCGTCCAGCAGATTGATCCATTCGGTCTCCTGGGTCATGGTTTCCGTATCGGCAGCATTCTGATCGTTGCTTTCCGGGTTACCACAGCCAGCCACCACTAGCAGGACCAGCCACATTAAAAGATTCAGTCTTCTTGTTTTCAAGTGATTGTGTTTTAATAATTCCAAAATCGGTATTTGTGCTTCGATTAAAAGGCTTAAATCTACAGAATATTTTCGGAAATACAACCGGAAAATCTGATGCCTCCTTATCATCTGTGCAGAAAAAGCAGGCCAAATCCAGGAAGCATTGAAGTCGATGGGTAAAAATCACACCAACTTAATTTTAGAGTAGGTCAGATCTCTGAGGTTATAAAACCGTAAATCTCATGCCGACACCATTTACTGATAAAATATACACACCAGGGGGCCATTTACCGGTTTGGACGACCAACTCGCCGATAGCCCAGGTTTGCTGCCGGTAAATCAACTTGCCGGTAATGTCATGTATATAGATTTTGAGCAGTAAAGCATCCTCGTCATCAAAACGAATATTCAATCGACCGTTGTCCACGGGATTTGGAAAACCCATAATATCTGAAAGAACGTCGCGAGGGGTACAATTTGAAGGCGTCCTTAACAGCCCTGGTCGAAATTCCATCAGGATCCGTTCCATCCGTTGTATCTGACCAGTGGTAAAAAAATACATACACATCGGGTCCGTATAATCCATAAAATTCATATACATATCCGGAGACCCACAGGTAACGCGTTCACCCCCTGGACAATCATAGTATGGATAGGCTTGTACCGGTGTGTCTTCTACAAAATCCAGGTCTTCGCACGAACCATCCACATTCCACATATGAAACAAACCAAGATAATGCCCTACTTCATGAGTCAGGGTACGAGAAGGACCGGGGACGTCAAATAAATCCGGATGTACCACCACTCCGTCTTCAAACTGGTTTCTCTGACCCGGTGCAGACCCCAGACCGGCTATACCTGTACCGGTATCCGCTATCCAGATATTCAGATATCGGCTCGTACTCCAGGCATCACTTCCACCGAGATCCGAATAATATAATAATAATATAATTCTTTTTTAATACCGATGGAAGGAATATGGGTTTTCACTCGTTGAATGGCCAATGCCGGCTTGCCGAAGTCGTCTTCACGGGCCAGGCAAAAGCGAATGGAAGATCTGCCAGTTCTTTTCTTAAAAAATTCAGGTACCTTATAATGATCTGGATTACTGCCCTGAAAATCCTCGTTGAGAAGGTTAAGTTGTCTCAGTATGGTTTCATCAGATATCCGACCGGGATCATCTGCAAATACAATATGAAACACGACCGGGATGATCAACTCCGACCGGTAGGTGAACCGGTCTACAGAATTTTCTTCCAGTACCTGGGTATAAGTGGATTCATCTTCTACCACATTTCGGTCAAATCCACAATCCAGGTGTGCTCCCTGCTGAGCGTTGACCGTACCGCACAACCAGATCAGACCAACATACAGTCCAATAAAATTGAAAATTTCAGATTTCATTCAATTTCATCTCGCTATCACCAGAACTTCATATTATCTCAACAACTGCACCGTTCCTGTCCGTACGATCGCTTTCGCATCTCCGGAAGGACGCACTACGGCTTCCATCCGGTAGGTATAGACGCCAGGGGGTAATTCCCGGCCCCGGCTGTCGCGGCCGTCCCACCCGATAATGCTGCCCCGCTCCTGGTACACCAGTCCGCCCCACTTATCGTACACCCGGAAGGATTCCAGATTCCAGTTGCTGTACCGACATCGGTCAATGATGGTAAACACATCATTCGATCCGTCGCCATCGGGCGTAAAAGCTGTAGGCAGTATCAAGTCACAGTCGCAGTCCCGCTGGAAAACCGAATAGGTGAACTCATACTGCCCGCAGTGGTTCTCCACGGACAACTGGTATAGTCCTTCTTCTGCTACGGTAATCCCTTCGGCTGTATCGCCGGTGGACCAGTCATATCGTCCCGGGGCCGGAGCCCGGAGTTGGATGACCTCAT
>CBFGVZ010000122.1:0-10863 GCA_965652315.1 uncultured Saprospiraceae bacterium
ATCTCCGGATCACCGCTCAGCCTGGTACACCTGCCTGGCGATCTCCAGTTCTTCGTTGGTAGATATAACCAGTACAGCAACCCGTGAAGTGTGACTGCCTATCGATCTGATACTGCCGCTGGCGTTTTCATTCTTTTCGGGATCCAGGGAAATACCCAGGTGATCCATATCCGCACACACCAGTTGTCGCATCCGGGAGGAATGTTCTCCAATGCCAGCTGTAAAAACTATGGCATCAAGTCCATTCATCACTGCACTGTATGCACCAATGTATTTGCGAATCCGGTAGGCGCTCATCCCTAGCGCCAGGATGGCTGCCTCATCTCCATCACGAGCTCGGGATTCGATGTCCCGAAGATCCGAAAACCCCGTCAACCCAAGCATTCCGCTTTCCTTTGTGAGCAGTCTGTCAACCGCTTCAGGTGTGTATCCCAAATGACGGATCAGGTGAAAAATAACCCCGGGATCAATATCACCGCTTCGCGATCCCATTATGAGTCCATCACCAGGGGAAAACCCCATGCTATGATCCACGCTCCGACCGTTAGTCACTGCGGTCATACTACATCCGTTTCCCAGATGAATTGTAATTATTTTCGATGACGGAAGATCCAGAAATTCAATGGCTTTTCGCGATACATACTGATGGCTGATCCCATGAAACCCATATACCTGAATGCCGTGCTGTTTCAAAAATTGAGAGGGGATCGCATACCTACGGGCCACTTCAGGAATGGTTTGATGAAATCCCGTATCGAACACAGCGTAGTGTAGCGAATGGGGAAAAATCTCGCCTGCAACTTCAATGCCTTCCAGATTGGACGGATTGTGCAGCGGGGCCAGGTCGGAGAATCGGCGAACTTCATCTATGACCGCCTCATCGATTGGAGTGGTTCCGGAAAACCGGTCACCACCATGTACCACCCGATGGCCTACGATTTTGATCTCTTCTTTAGTCTGGATCAGATGCCAATCAGGGTTCAGGAGCCACTCTACGATCTTTTGTAAGGCAGCCCGGTGGGATTTGAGCTGGATTGATTCCCGGAACGTTCCACGTTCGGACCGGAAAATCAATTGTTCGGCGCCCGAACCTATCCGCTCCACCATCCCCGAGCAGATCAGATGCTCAGCCGGCATGTCGAACAATTTAAACTTCAATGAGGAACTTCCTGAGTTGATGATAAATACCTTCATTTCAAGAACTTTAAAGATTTTGAGCCTGGATAGCTGTTATGATGACCGTGTTGACCACATCATCCACCGTACACCCGCGACTGAGATCGTTCACCGGCTTCCTGAGGCCTTGTAGAATGGGACCGATGGCTAGTGCTTTGGTCTCCCTTTGGACTGCCTTATAGGTGTTGTTTCCCGTATTGAGATCCGGGAAAATCAATACGTTGGCCTGGCCAGCGATCAGGGATTCAGGCATTTTGATCCGACCGATGTTCATATCGACGGCTGCATCGTATTGGATCGGACCCTCGACCTTGAGATCGGGTCGTTTGCTTTTCAATATGGCAGTGGCCTCGCGTACTTTTTCCACATCTTCCCCACTGCCCGATGTCCCCGAAGAATACGATAACATAGCGATGATGGGCTCTATTCCAAAGGATCTACTGGTTTCCGCAGAGGAAAGAGCAATGTCAGATAACTGTTCAGCGGTAGGATTGATGTTTATAGCGCAGTCCCCATAAACAGAGACCCGGTCTTCCAGGCACATTAAGAATACGGAGGAAACGGTAGTAATCCCGGGACGAGTCCTGATCAACTGAAGGGCAGGCCGAATGGTATGCTGAGTGGTATGCATAGCGCCTGAAACCATACCATCCGCATCCCCCTGATAAACCATCATCGTTCCGAAATAGGATACATCCAGGATCATTTTCCGGGCGTCTTCTTCAGTCATCTGCTTGTGTTTGCGAAGTTCGTAAAGCATTCCGGCGTAATGGTCCAAACGCTCCGAAGTGGCGGGGTCAATGATGGTAATGCGGTCCGGATCCAGATCGATATGCAGTTGATTGACTTTATCGATTATTTTTTTCCGGTCACCGAGCAGCGTGAGATTGGCCGCATCAGATTGTATCAGGCGGGCAGTGGCCTGCAGGATCCGTTCATCCAGGCCTTCAGGCAATACGATGTGCTTCTTTTGGGCACGCGCCTGTCGCAGGATCTGGTACTGGAACATAGCGGGTGTCCTCCCCCTGGATTTATATTGCAATAAGGCATCCATCAACTGATCGGTATGGACGTGGGCCATAAAGTCCCGAATGGAAACAGCAATTTTTTCCTTATTCTCGGCATATATCTGGGATTTTATCATGCCGATTTGATTGGTTACAGCAAATGTGCCTCCTTCTACGGAAACAATAGGAACGATGTCGGACAGTCCTTCGATGAGTCGTATGATCGAATCCTCCGGTAGTAACCCACCCGTGAGTACGATACCAGAAATGGTGGGATAATTGGCCGACAGATTGGCCTGCAATGCACCCAGAATAATATCAGCCCGGTCGCCCGGTGTGATTACCAGTCCATTTTCTTTCAGATGATATAGATAATTCCGCAACTGCATGGCACCTACGGTGTAATGCCCGGCCTGATTGTTAATATGGTCTTCCCCGAATATAATTTGCCCCTCCAATGTATCCACTATTTCCTTTATGGACGGACTGGACAGCAATGTATTCATCGGGATGGCATCAATCAGAATCTGAGGTGGAAGTCGATTCTGCAATTCAGACACCACCCAGGCCTGATTATCCGGTTGTACTTTATTCGCTATATACGCCAGGACATCCACCTTTTTGTCCTGAAAAGAATCCACTGCCAGAAGCATCGTATCGGTAAAATCCTCCAGGGCCTTTCCCACACCACTGTCGATGATAATCGCCGGAATACCCAGGTTTTTGGCAATCACAATATTCACGTCAAATTCTATCATCGTCCCTTCCCCTGCAAAACTACTTCCTTCCACAACAACAAAATCAAACCGATCTTCCAGGGCCTTATACTTGTGGATAATGGTGCGAAGTATGGCGTCTTCCTCATCATCGTTCTTCATCTGGAGTAATTCCCGGCGGGAAAATGCAAAGGTATCAGGGTAATCGATGTCCAGGTCAAACCATGTGCGGACGGTGTTGATATGGTTGTCCATCGTGCGGGATTCCGACTGATCAATCACGGGCCGGAAATAACCTACGGTGAGTCCTTTCTCCCGTAAGGCATGAATCAATCCGAGCGCCACGATAGATTTCCCGCTATTGGGCTGTGTCGTAGCGATGTAAACACCCTTATTGTTTATTGCATTATTCATAAAATTTGATGTATTTTTACCCTATTCCGATCGAGTACCGGACCGTACAAAGGTAAAGATATAATTAGGATCATACTACCTGAACCGGTTCTTTCCTGCTTCAAGAGCGCCATCCATAGAGAGGAAAAACAATATTTATTCACCTTTTTTAAACCACAGCTTATGAAAATTAAAATCGATACTTCAACTAAAATATCGGAAGTGCAGGAAAAATTCAGTAAAATGTACCCTTATCTGAAAATTGATTTTTATAAAAACCCCCATGATGAAAGCAAGCTTTCTGAAGTATCCGACCTGATCGCCAGTGATGTGACTTTTGACAGTATCCGGGGTGTAAAGGAATCTATTGAAATCGATATCGACCCTGAAAAGACCGTTGCTCAGGTAGAGCAGGAATTTTTTGATAAATGTGGGGTGGCCATGCAGGTGTCGAGGAAATCCGGAGATATTTGGATACAGACTTCCCGGACGGATTACCGTACTCTACGTGCACAGAATGACTCAGGAGAAGCGATGAGTTCGATGGAAGGGCTTTAAGATCTCATATCAGGGGACTAAACGTTAAAGCCCGGATTCCATATACATTTATAATTTAATAAAACGTTAATCTAAAAATGCCAGTCGTTGGTTATCGGTTGGCCATACTTTCCTGAATAATATTGACGTTTTATGATACATCGCCTTACGCTGATCCTTCCCGTCCTTTTTACCTGCCTGCAAACGTACGCTCAACCTTACACGGACTTTATCGGGGCTGGTCACGATCAGGGGGTGACCGTCCATTCCAGCAGTAATTTCCAGCCTGCCGGACGGGATCGTGAAGCAAACATATCCAATACTATCAATGGCAGCGGGCTGGATGGTCCCGCACAAGCCGCTGCACGCTTTTTGTCCCAGGCTACTTTTGGCGGTAGCGAACTGGACATTGAACGGGTAATGGATATGGGGTATGAAGGATGGATCAATTACCAGATGTCGGTGCCGGGGCCTTCGATGCTGGAAACCGTCCAACAGATAACACAACAGGCCTTCGAACTTTATGCCTCCAACCCTGAAAATGATCCGGAGGATTTCTATGGACCGGCCTGGTCACATTTCCAGTATGCCTTCTGGCAAAATAATATCATGAACGAAGACCAGTTGCGTCAACGTGTGGCCTGGGCTCTTAGTCAGATCATGGTTATTTCCTTTGTCTCCGATCTGGAAGGAAGAGGGGAAGCTCTGGCAACGTATTATGACATTCTGCTCGACCATGCCCTGGGGAATTATGAAGATCTACTGCTTCAGGTGACCCTTTCGCCCGCAATGGGATTTTATCTGAGTCATTACAACAATCCTAAGGAAGATCCGGAGGCCAATATTCATCCCGATGAAAATTATGCCCGGGAAGTGATGCAATTATTCAGTATTGGCCTGTACGAGCTTAACAATGACGGCACCCACAAAACGGACAGTGAAGGTAAATCTATTCCTACCTATGATAATCAGGACATTCAGGAAATGGCCCGGGTTTTCACAGGGCTGGGTCCCGGAGGGATCATGGATACCACGGAATGGCTGACCGAACCTTATTTTGGTCTGGACCAATACTGGAACGACTACACGGTACCCATGGCGATGTACGAGGAATATCACGACAAATCTGAAAAAACATTAGTAGGAGGCGCGGTACTCCCAGCCGGACAATCGGGGATGGACGACATTACCCAGGCCATACATACCTTGTTCATGCACCCCAATACTGGTCCGTTTATTGCCAGGCGGTTGATTCAGAATATGGTCAAATCCAATCCAACACCCGGATATATCGACCGGGTGGCTACCGTATTCAATAACAATGGTGAGGGTGTCCGCGGTGATCTGGGAGCTGTTGTAAAAGCCATTTTATTGGACGAGGAAGCCCGGAGTTGTGAATGGATTCAGGATCCGCACCAGGGAAAACTTCGGGAGCCTTTCCAGCGGTATATGCAGGTTGTGCGGGCGATGGATCTGCTCAATATCAATGGGAAATATTGGAACATCGGTTATGAATTCGCGGATGCTACCGGACAGATTCCGCTGGCTTCAAAAAGCGTTTTCAACTTTTTTCTGCCAGATTATCAGCCACAGGCCTTCAAAAAAGAGGGCAACCTGTATGGTCCGGAGTATCAAATCCACAATTCAAAATCGAGCATCGGGATAATAAACCATTACTACGCCTGGGCTCACCGCTGGAGTCTGATATATTCCTGGGATGATATACAGCCCACCTACCTCGATTACCTGGCCTGCGAACCCATTGCCAAAGATCCTGAAATCCTGCTCAACAAATTTGACATACTATTTACTCACGGGCAGATGTCCGATGTAAACCGCCGAATTATCCGGGAGACAACCGAACGGCTGAGACCCGGGAATATGGGTGCAGACTTTCTCGAATACCGGGTTGCCACTGTACTGTACCTTACACTGGTCAATCCTGATTTTGCCATATTGAAATAATTATAACCTTCACGCCAGACTTCCACATTATTGAATCACAATATGAACCGACGAAAATTTTTAGGTCAGATGAGTTGCGCGGCACTGGGAACTGCCACGCTGTATTCTTCCCTGATCAATCTAAAGGCTATGAATGCAGCAGCGCTTGCTGATTCGACGACCGTTGCAGCCGGAGATTACAAAGCTTTGGTCTGCATCCTGCTCGCGGGTGGTAATGATTCCTACAATATGCTGATACCCACAGAGCAGAACCAATACACCATGTACCGGAAAACGCGGTCCAACCTGGCTTTACAGCTTGAGAATATTCTCCAGCTCAATTCTCCGCATCCCGGAAGCAAGAATTTTGGTATCCATCCGGGTATGCCGGAGGTCAGGCAATTGTTTGATCAGGAAAAACTGGCCTTTGTGGCCAACGTAGGGACCCTGATCGAACCCACCACGAAGCAACAATTTTACAGTGGAAATCATCCCCTGCCATTGGGGCTGTTATCCCATGCCGATCAGATCCAGCAATGGCAGACCGGTATGCCGCATGAACGGTCAGCTACCGGATGGGGTGGCCGGGTGGCAGAGCTTGTCCAATCCATGAATACAAACCAAAAGATTTCTATGAACATTTCACTATCCGAAACCAACGTATTCCAACAGGGCAATGAAATCATAGAATACGCCATTTCTCCCGGTGGTGCTATGGGACTTTATGGCCGCAACGGATCCTGGGACCTGGAGGTGTTGCAGCACGCCGCCCTGGACAACATACTGGACAGGCAATACCAGGATGTATTTAAAAGCACTTACGTCAATACGATAAAATCATCCATCGAGGCTACCGCTGATTTTCAGGAAGTCATGGAACACGCACATATCTTCGATACCCAGTTCAGTGACCACTACGTATCTGCCAGCCTGCGTATGATCGCACGGGTCATTTCAGTACAGGCAGAACTCGGATTTCAGCGACAGATCTTTTTCCTCAACTTTGGAGGCTGGGATCATCACGATGCAGTACTGGACTATCAGGCCGAAATGCTGCCGGTTATCAGCCGGGGACTGGGAGAATTCCAGGCAGCATTGGAAGAAATCAATAGGGCGCCGGAAGTGACTACATTTACGATATCCGATTTTGCACGCACGCTTACTTCCAATGGCGATGGCACGGACCATGCCTGGGGTGGCCATACTATGGTCATGGGGGAAGATGTCCGGGGCGGACAAATCTATGGGGAATACCCCGATCTGGAACTGGGCAACCCTCTTGATCTGGACAATGGCATTATGATTCCAACGACTTCAGCCGACCAGTATTTTGCTGAAATGGCGTTGTGGTTTGGCGTATCCAAAAGCCAGGCTATGGAGTTATTCCCGCATTTGAACAACTTTTACGACCCTCAGTCTGGAAATCAACCCATTGGTTTTTTAAAACTGTGAACATGAAACACCTCATATACATAGTACTGATCGTGATCCCGGTAGTTCTCACCGGCCAATGTTATCCGGATCGCCACAATACCAGTTGGTCCGACGCCTGGATCAGTTGCGAAACCGCGCCCAATCCCAACGACAACAGAGGACAGTCGCACTGGACTATGTACGACTTTGGTCAGGTGTATGCACTAGGACAAATGAAGGTATGGAACCTCAATATACCTGACAACAGTACATCCGGGATACGCTCATTTGAGGTGGATTATTCTCTGGATGGCCAGGCCTGGATTCACCTGGGATCATTTGAAATGGACCAGGCTCCTGGGACGAGTATATATGAAGGGGAAACCATCACGGACTGGGACGGCCTCCAGGCCCGATACGTAATCATTACACCGACCAGCAATTACGGCGGACAATGCGTAGGATTTAGCGAAGTCAAGTTTGGACTGAGTGACCGGCAGAATGTCACCACTGTCGTAGCGGATGCCACCAACAATTGCCTCGCAGTCAATGTGTATCCCAATCCATACACGGAATATTTCACGCTGGATGTGCGCAGCGATTGTACTGATATCATCCAATACACTGTGACCAATGTCCTGGGACAGAGCGTGATGGCAAATTCTTTTCCTGCGACCGTGGGGGAACAAAAACTGGAAATAAGAACGGACCATCTCCCCGCAGGCAATTATATCATTCATGTGTTTCAGGGCGCTAATTATTTGGCGAAATCCCTGATAAAACTAGACCATTAAACGTGTAGATGTTATGCGACTAAAACTAAGAATCGAACTGTCAGAAATTCACAATCCATTAATATTCCGTGAAATGTGGGTACCTATGGGTATCACGTTTGATCAACTCCATCAACTGATACAAGCTGCTATGGGATGGGAAAATTACCATTTGTATTCATTTCAGGAACACCCTGAAACGCGGTATTTTTCAGTGGTATCACCATTCACAGAAGAATTTGGAATCGATGGAACGGAGGTGATAGCGGACTCTATTTTATTTTCAAACTTCAATTCCAATCAGATGCTGTCGGACAATCAGCCACCAGATAAACTTTACTATATATATGACTTTGGCGATAATTGGATGCATGAATTCTATGTACAGGAATTTGACAGAAACGGGACAGTCCCTGAGCTTGTAACCGGGGCAGGTGCTTGTCCGCCCGAAGACTGTGGCGGCGTCCAGGGTTTTCAATTTTTAAAGAATCATTTGTCGGGAAAAATGTCAGCGGAAGATTACTTTGATCTCTTTATTGCTGTCAATGACGATGATTTTGATGTGAATGAATTTGATCCTGAATTGGCCCAGGAATGTATTCGCAGAGCATGGCTAGAAATAGCAACGCAAATGTAAGTTCTTTAAAAATTTGGATGCCCCCGAAAAGTCAAACGCCAACACAGCCATAGTCATGAGGGCTCGAAAGCTCTAACAACTATCGGATGTGGGATGATGAAGATAGTGATCAATTTTCTCCGTAGAAAATAATCGCCATCCTACTTCACGGGTTTAACCTCCCATCAGCAAAATCCGCCTACTCCCCCAATCTTGTTTTCCGGAACGTACATGTATAAAATACATCCCATTCAGTTGGTTACTCAGGTCGATTTCATTTCCATGGTCACTAGAACCACTTTTTACTAACTGTCCCAGATGGTTGTAGATCGTATAATCGAACCTTCCGGATTGCAAGCTGTTGATTTTTACCGATCCCGTCGTGGGATTGGGGTGTAAGGTGAATGTTTCAAATGTTGATTCATGGCGTGATATGGTATTTACGTTAGGGACCACCTGAGGCAAGACCGTATCAACCTTCACCGTATCCTGCACGGGGAGTAGCAGGATGGTGCCCAGGTTTAACTTTGAATTGCTCTTTACGTAAAGGATATCCGACCAGCCATCCTGTGTGAACAAAGAATCTGCATGTACCACAGTGTAACCCATTGGAAGATCGACTTTCAGTCGGTACTGACCAGATTGAATGGGCGTGAAGAACACCTTCCCATACTGTCCCTGCCAGTTACCTGATATTCGTGAATTTACCCTAGTGGTTGACCCGGTAATGGAATCGACCCGGAAAAGAGTGACCGGAACGCCATTGGTACCTTCCATATTGGAGAACCTGGCATGGACCAGATCCGACTCTTTTGCCATATGAGCCGTAATTGCACCAAAAGCTTCGCTTTTGTTCGGCGCCACATAAATCATCTGATCTCGGAAGGACTTGTTGCCTGATTCATCTTCCGCCATCCATCTCCGGACATATACGAGCGTATCCCCATTGCCGGAATCAACAATTGGTGTCGTAGTAATCGTATCCCACACCACATAACGGCAAATATCTATGATTGTCACTTCCTCCGATACAGGTGGCAGGTCATCCGTCGAATCTATGGTCACGTCCTGAGGAAAATTCCTGAATACCGGTGGGGAGAAGTCGTAGAGGGCCACATAGTTTTGGAATGCTTCCGTGTTTCCGCAATAGTCGGTGACTTCGTAATCATAGCTGAGTAATTTCCACAATCCATCCTGGTTATATGATGTATTCTCCCCACTAAATACCCGAGTGAGTACAGATGCACGTTTCTGATGTGGACCCAGTTCCAGGTCATTCCTGGAAATATGCGGTGGCAGACAATCGGCCAGGTGAATCGTATCGCCATTTGCCACGCCCGATACATGGTTGATTTCAAGCCGGGGGGGCAGTATTTCCACTACAATACTGCAATATGCCGGTCCGGCTGCGTTTGATGCCTGGTAGGTCAACTTCGTGACGCCTGTAGGAAATGCTGATCCGGAAGTCAATCCGGTATTGTCGGTCTGGATAACCCTGATCGCTCCACACTGATCATTGGCTACAGGCAGGTCAAAGTGGACGACCGGATCACAACTGACGATATAGCTTTCCGGGCACAGCAAAATGGGTTTTGCCATGACCTCCACGATCACAATCTGTTCCTGAGTCACGAAATTGCCATGATCGTCGCTGTACGACCAGGTAATGGTGTAAGTTCCCTGATTATCGTACTGCAGCGGATCATTGGTAGTAGCTGATACCGTACCGGTACAGACATCGGTAGCTGTAGGGATATCCGATATGGTGACCGAGCACATCCCCCTTAACACAGGGAGATCAGCTATATCGCTTATCGGTGCCTGTGTATCTTCTACGACCACGGTTAACTTAGCGGTCAGGTTATCAGGGTTTGTCGCCTGACCCATTAGATCCAGTGTGCCGGTCAGGGTATGCGAACCACCATGACCATCAATGTCGATCACATCCCAATTAACGGCTACTTGACCTGACGTGTTATCATCAAAGGTCACAGTCAAGGTAGCAGGCAAGTCAGTTTCCAGGAGTGGAATACCACATTCAGTAATGAAATTTGCCGGTGTGGTAATCGATACCACCTCAGGTAGACAGGCTGACTGTATTTCCCCCTCGGTACTACAACCTTCTCCGTTCCCGGAAATGGAGCTTTCTTTGTTGCTTTCCAAATAGGTGCAAATGTTAGGCATGTCACAAATAGAGAGATTGGGGTTCTTAGAAATTTCCAAATTAATAATATCTCCCATTTCGATGTTGTGTATTCCTTGCAGAGAGGTCAATGCAGTATTTTCAA
>CBFGVZ010000123.1:0-10860 GCA_965652315.1 uncultured Saprospiraceae bacterium
TTTATTTTGGAATTACTTCAACTTTTCCTCAAGGTTCTTTTTACTTCGATTCCTGATAATTTCCACTACCATCGGGATCAATGAAAGCCCGATAATCCCGAAAATGACGGTTTCGAAATTATTGCGTACGAATGAAAGATTACCAAAGAAGAAACCCAGCAGGGTAAGCCCTACAACCCAGACCAATCCACCAATGATGTTATATCGAAGGAATTTTCCATAAGTCATGGTTCCGATGCCGGCCACAAAAGGGGCAAAAGTCCTGACGATGGGTACAAAACGGGCGATGATAATGGTTTTGGGTCCGTGCTTTTCGTAAAATTCATTGGTTTTCTGAATGTACCTGGGATTTACGAGTGGTTTTCCCCGGAAATTCCATTGAAGGATTCGCAAACCGACATTTTTTCCAATCGAATAGTTGGTGCTGTCACCCGAAATGGCTGCAATGATCAGTAAGAAGAGCACAAGCCATATGTTCAATTGCGCAATCTCGCCCGCGTCGTTCTGGACGCCCGCACAAAAAGCACCCGCAGCAAACAGGAGGGAATCCCCGGGTAAAAATGGCATGACCACCAGACCTGTTTCCACAAAAATGATCAAAAACAGAATCACGTAGATCCACCCTCCGTATTGGATGATCAATTCAAATAGGTGATTGTCCAGATTCAGGAGGAAGTCGAGCAGAAAATTTATTATTTCCAAATTTCGTTGGTTTCAGTTTTTCAATCGATCGAATCATATTTCAGGCATGAAACTCCAAGATCCTGATTGCAATTCTACAGGTTCCGGTCAGCCAACGAAAAATTCTGCTATGGGCGTATTGGAACCGGGTGCAATACTAATAATACTGATTCTAAATCGGGTGATTTTGGCCGACAATTTCGTCCGGGAAACGGTATAATTTCTCCGGACGAATGTCTGGATCTACGTGTTCATCTTTTTATTGGATCCTGGCTTCCCATCGGATGCCGCTGATATCGATCAGTTCAAGAGTATAACCAGCACCTGGATTGCTTAGGGATTCATCGGTGAAATTCAGGGTGGCTTTCGCTCCCAGTGGAATGACCAGGCTGTGAGCCCCGGGTTTGACCTGGGCTATGTATTTATTGGAAATCCGGTCGGGTGCCAGATTCGCCAGGTCGGTCTGGGTTAATTCATATACGATGCGCCCCGATTCATCCCGAACATTGATGCCTATCAGGAACGAACCGTACACATCGGCCCCCTCCACTCTGTATATGGTAAATGAAAGCGTATTGTCGTCAATCTGCGCATCGCTGATGTCAACCACCGGGCGGACTGACATATTGTGCAGATCTCCGAAAATGCCCCCGTGAAAGTATTGATTCGTGAATAAGGTCAACCCGAGGATTAATACCGAACCCACCAAAACGATCCTGGCTACGAGCTGGTCACGTCCGGGTAACAGGCCCGAACCCAACCACCTGAACCATTTCGCCTGGGTGAAGTGGAAATGATTCCGGGACAGATACTCGTCAAGGGAAAATCTGCCACCACCTGTCAAAAAGATCGTAAAGCCTGCTGCCACGCCCAATACGCCGATCTGCCATTCATCCAGACAGGTCGTTCCCAGCCAGCCAGCGCCCAGAAGGATGCCCATCGCCAGGCTAAACACCCCGATGCTCATCAACCGGGTGAAGAGGCCCAGCATAAACAACAGCCCTACGATGCCTTCTATAATAGTGAAGACAGTCATGGCCCACCAAAGCGAGTCCGGATGCGTAACCAGATATTCGATCATGGGCTGTATCCCCAGGGCGTTGGGCAGGAAATGGTTGAATTTTTCGCCAATGTAGCCTGCGCCCTCCGGATCTAGTTTGTAATCAATAATAAGACGTCTCCAGAAAGCTGAAAAATAGGTCCATCCCGCTACCCAGCGCAGTGCCGTGGTGAACATACCGGCATAGGAATAAGTTTGATTATTCATTGCAAGTTGATTTGAAATTGGATTGAAAAATAAAATGACTTACACCGGACAAAAGGTTGCCACGGTGTACACAGACAAAAGGTTGAATTCAATCTCGGATCAAATCAGGTATTGCTCATGCAGGATGTATATGGGAACGGGAGTAGTCCAAGTAGTGGATGAAATGTTCCCGAAAGAGGTAGTGGTACCATAGAACGGTACAGGAGGCCATTGTGATGGAAGAGTACTACCCGTGCTGACCGGTGCTTCCTGATGCTGCCCGGTGGATAGGCGGACTTCCTCCAGTGTCACCGTGTGACAAATCGCGGATCTACCCGGTTTTTCAAACCGTTCCGACGGGGACACCGGAATATCCAGGGCTTGTTTGATTTCCTGCTTGACGGTACAGGGCAGTATTAGCAAAACCATCATCGCGAATAGAATGGCCCTTGATAATATTTGCTTCCTGTTTTTTTCCATTACCGGAGAAGTGTGTGTTGTTTTATCCGAAAATAGCATCATGGTACATTCAAATGACAGATCAAACGGCCCTCGGCTGGGGAATGTTTTGCCGGCCTTTAACATTTTCGGGGCTTTATTACTCTGATAACATTTCCGGGGTGCATCAAACGAACGGATAGGTCCACACAAATTCTTTTCGATCATCCGTACGGAATTCTCTCAGTCATTAATCTTCTGTGTTGCTGACTTTAATGGCCAGCGTCAACTGTTTTCGAGGATTCCTCATCCATCCGGAGAAACCGTCTTGCGTTGTTATAAAAAATGTCGCGCTTTTCTTCGTGCGTTAGAAAGGGTGCTTCTTTGATAGCGGTAACTGCCGCCCCTATTTTGGCCGGCCAGACCATATTATCCGATCCAAACATAATCCGTTTTCCCAGGCCGGCAGCCATGAATTTTTTCAGGTAATCGTAGAAAGCCTGTCGGGGTATGACCCAGGTGATAGTGGATACATCTGCGTATAGCTGGGGATATTGGTACATCATGGCAATCATCTGGTCGCTGTACGGGTAACCGGCATTTTCAACAAAAATCCGTAAACGAGGATGTTTTTGTAACACTGCCTCCAGATGTAGCGGCTGACCGGCTTCAGAGCTAAAATGTGGTAGATAGGGTCCGATGCCAAGCACATGGATGAGCACTGGTATGTCGAGATCTTCAGCAAGTTGGAAGTAAGGTGCCAGGGAGGGGTCGTTGGGCGGAATACCGTGGAGTTGGGCGCCGATTTCACCCATAGCAGTTAATCTTCCGGCCTGGTATTCAATTTTAAGTTTTTCCAGTTCGTCCGGATTGGGTTCCAGAATAAAAGGGGCAGCAATAAATCGATTCGGAGCAGCCTGGTGCCATTGCTGTACCACGGACCAGTCGACTCCACTGAGGTAGCCTTTTATGATGTTGTATCGGTCCATTTGTTCCAGGGATTTTTTGAGGTTTTCGATCGGGTCCGTCACAGCATGACCATCGCCCTGGCAGGGTTCAGGCCGACAAAGAGAAGGGATGCCTTCCGGGACTTCATGCGGCAGGCTGGTGTGCATATGCATGTCGATGATAGGAAGCTGGTCCTGCGATAGTCCGGTTGTCATAAAAACAAATGAAATTAGCAATGGGAGTAGAATTTTCATAATTATGTTTTTTGCTTGCTTCATGATTGCATTGTTTTTTAATTGTTGCTGATTATTTTCTTTTGGAGGGTGATTGTCCAGGCTCAGAAAGAATCCTGAATTGGCTGGCAAAATGAAATTTGGGCTTTTCGAATGATTCCATTCTTACAACGCGATATGCAAACTTACCAAAGAGTCTCTCCCTTTATCATCGGTGTAATTACGCATTTTGAGATCGCGTGGTTAATGGGTAATATTACCCATACTCTAGTTTGGCTTTTTCCAGAAAAAGTACCTGTTTAGCGTGAGTAAAACACACGGAATATGGATGTTACAAATTTAATTTTTGGGATATCATGCCGAAACAGGCATTTTCAAGCACCTAATCAAGTAGTATACAATCTGTTTGTTACTTTTTGTACTGAAGAAAAGTAACCAAAAAAGCAGCCCTCGGCAAAGGCGCTTTAGCTCCCCGCAGGCCTCAGCTCTGAAAAAATTTCTTCCAAACTCCATTATACAGTTATTGTTTTACCGGTGAGTATCTGGTATTCCCCGGCAGTATTGAAGATTTCTGGGAGTGTGCTGAAATATATAAGGGAGTTAAAGCCGCGACGCATATTCTTCGCCCCGCGCTGCTGCAGAGGGTCCCGCGTTGTTCTGGGATGCAGATGGATCGGCCTGGCAATAATTTCTTTAACAAAGTTTCAGCGACAGGAATTGTTATTCTCCGCTGAGCTTCCACCGCAATCGCATGAAAAATTTCAGAGAGAACTGAAATATGGGGCTTTGTATAAAGGTATAAACGAAGGTTACCCAAAAAACAGGACCGCCCAACAAAAAACCGATGACCAGCACGATGCTTTCCACCAGAATCCGTGCTTTACTGATCGATAACTTCATCCGTTCTGAAATAGAAAGCATAAACCCATCCCGAGGTCCTGCTCCTACACCACCAGCTACATATAGTCCACCACCGATACCCACTATGACAATTCCGGTGAGCAGGATGAAATAATCAATCCAATTGTTGCGGGCATCCGGCAACACATCCAGCCACAGGAATAAATCCATGAATGGACCGATGAGCAGGGCGTTCAGAAAGGTCCCGATATTAACATATTTTTTACTGACCACAAGGGACACTCCGATTAAAACCAACCCGATAATGATACTCCAGATTCCGAGACTAAGTCCGAATTGCTCAAATAAAGCCACGTTCAAAACATCCCACGGGTGCAATCCCAGGTATTGTACTTTTATGGCAATCGCAATGCCGAGTCCGAAACACACCAGTCCGGTAAAGAAAAACCCATATCGGAGCAAGTGTCGCTGCCAGGGTTTTGTGAATCTATGTGCCATTTTCTTTTGCGCTGATCAATGAGCGGCGTAAGCTACAAAAAAACATATTGGAATTCAGAATGTCGTTCAGTCAGAGGTACCCTCATCAAAGATGGCTTTAGCATCTTTGGTCTTCGACTACATTCGGTCATCGCTCGCATTTACATAAAGCAAATACCATTGAATAGATAATTTCCGGACTGCGACTCTACCCATTTTTCCAAATTTTTCCCCCTATTCAATATTTTATCTATATTTACAAGGCTGCCTACGGTATAAAAGCCGGGCGGACAGATTTTTCAACAGAATTAAATGCGGTTAAAAATTGCTATAATATTGGTGTTTACCTTCGGTCTGTTCTTTTACTTCCGGACCAGCCATGAGCCTGTGGATTACAGTACTCAGGTCAAACCCATCATCAACAAACACTGCATCAGTTGCCACGGCGGCGTCAAGAAAAATGGTGGTTTCAGTCTGCTTTTCCAGGAAGAAGCCATGGCCAATACGAAAGCAGGCCATCCGGCCATCATCCCGGGCGACCCGGAAAACAGCCCCCTGATCCAGCGGCTTAAAGAAACCGATCCAGAACTGCGCATGCCCTACCAAAAACCCCCGCTGAACCAGGAAGAAATACGAATTATGGAGGAATGGGTGCGACAAGGCGCTCAATGGGGTGAACACTGGGCTTACATTCCACCCGTGGCGCCGCCTATACCGGATGTAGTAGCTGAAGCCAATGCAGGGGAAACGGGCAGCCATTTTTTCGAAAATGAAATCGACCGGTTTATCTACCGGGATATGGAGAAAATCGGTCTGAAACCTTCTGCACGGGAAAATACCGGAAGGCTGATCCGTCGGTTATCCCTGGATCTAACCGGACTTCCGCCCACCCCGGAATTGGTACACCAGGTCGAAAACGGGCACCTGACCTACGAGGACCTTGTAGACCAATTGCTCGCAGAACCAAGTTTTGGTGAAAAATGGGCCAGTTGGTGGTTGGATCTCGCACGCTATGCCGATACCAAAGGTTATGAAAAAGATCAGTCCCGGCCGATGTGGTGGTACAGAGATTACGTGATCCGCTCCTTCAACGAGGACAAACCTTTTGACCAGTTTACAATTGAACAGCTAGCCGGAGATCTACTCCCGGATCCTACCACAGAACAGTGGATTGCCACGGCATTTCATCGTAATACCATGAGCAACGATGAAGGTGGAACGCTGGATGAGGAATACCGGATCGCAGCCGTGGTGGACCGAGTGAACACCACCTTTGAAGTGTGGCAAAGTACCACCTTCGGATGCGTCCAGTGTCATGCGCACACCTATGATCCTTTCAAACACGAAGAATACTACGAGGTGATGGCGTTTTTCAACAACACCAGAGATGAGGACACGGCGGATGACACCCCGCTACTGCGGATGTACCCTGATTCGGTGCAGTCATCCATAGAAGAGATCAGCCACTGGATCAGTCAGAATACGGACGATGTAAATGGTCTGTCGGAAGAAATGTTATTCCTGAAAACGCTGGAGCCCAAGGTGCATACCCACTACTGCACCGATTTTGTCAATGGTGAACTGAGCGATACCAAATACCTGGCCCTCCGGGACAATGGCCATTGCAGACTCCCGGACACCTGGTTGGATAACGCCGAGACGATGATTATCTCTTACCAGTGCGGACAGGAAGGCGGTAGGCTTACGATCAGGGAATCGGACGAGAGCGGTGCGATCATTGCATCATTTCCACTCCGTAAAACAAGAGGGACAGAACTGGATTTTATCCCGATCAGGAAAGTGAAAGATACCGTAGATCTATTTATCGAATTCAGTAATCCAAGACTCGATCCGCAACAAAATTCTTTCCGTATTTTCTGGTTTGCTTTTCGGCCATCATTGCCTGGAAAAGACCTTGATGGGTTTGATGAAATAAAGGATACATACAGGAATCTGCTCCAATCCGATACCAAAGGGGTCCCTGTAATGGTGGAAAATCCACCGTATATGCACCGGGTTACGCAGGTGTTTGAAGCCGGAAACTGGTTGGTCAAAACCGATACGGTCTATCCGGATGTGCCGGAAGTGCTCAACGCGTTTCCGGATGATGCGCCCCGTAACCGACTGGGTCTGGCCCGGTGGATCGTGGATGAAGATAACCCCCTGACAGCACGAACTGTAGTGAACCGGATCTGGCAGCAGATTTTCGGTCAGGGGCTGGTCACTACCGTAGAAGACCTGGGCTCACAGTCCGAACCCTCTGTTCACAGTGAATTACTGGATTGGCTTGCAGTCCGTCTGGTCGGGGAACACGACTGGCATCTCAAACCCCTGATTCGCGATATCGTACTATCCGGGACGTACAGGCAGTCTTCCGCCGTGACTAACAGCCAACTCGAGGCAGATCCATATAACTTATATTATGCACGAGGGCCGCGATTTAGATTATCTGCAGAACAAATCAGAGATCAGGCGCTCGCCGTCAGTGGTTTGCTCAGCGATAAAATGTACGGTCCGAGCGTGATGCCTCCACAACCGGACGACATCTGGCAGACCGTGTACAACGGCGAAAGCTGGGTGACGAGTGAGGGGGAAGACCGGTATCGCAGAGGCGTTTATACGTTTATAAAACGGACCAGTCCCTATCCGTCATTTGTGAGTTTCGATGCCACCAGCCGGGAGATTTGTCAGATTCAGCGGACGAGGACCAATACGCCGTTGCAGGCCCTCGTTACGCTCAATGATCCGGTGTACACCGAAGCGGCAATCGCCTGGGCAGACAGGTTGTTGGATGACAAAGGGTCCATCGAAGAAACCATACGGACGGCTTATTTTGAAGCGACATTCCGGGATATTTCAGAGACAAAATCGAATACATTACTCGAGCTCTACAATAAGGCGGTGACACATTTTGACGACGACCTGGAAGACTTGAAGCATTACCTCAACACCGGCGTACAGGAATACGATGAGCGGGCAGATCAGCTTGAACTGGCCGCATTGTCTGTGGTGTGTTCGGCCATTATGAATTTGGATGAATTTTTGACAAAGACGTAGCCATGAAGATTTCAAAATTGATCGATGAATTCCAACAGCGGGAATTGGAGAGTACCACGCGGCGGCATTTTATACGGGATTGCGTGTCCGGGATGGGTATGGCTGCATTCGGAGCGATGATGATGACTTCCTGTGGCCCTGCCACCACCGGTGGACCCAAACTGACGGCCCGCGATCTCAACCCGTTGGCACCCTTACCCCCGCATTTTGCACCAAAAGCCAAGCGGGTAATCTACCTCCATATGGCTGGAGCGCCCTCACAGCTCGAGTTGTTCGATTACAAACCCGAACTTCAGAAACTACACAACCAGCCCTGTCCGGAATCATTTCTGGAAGGGAAAAAATTCGCATTTATCCGAGGCGTACCCAATATGCTGGGTCCACAGGCCAAATTCAAACAACGGGGAGAGTCCGGTGCATGGATTTCAGATAATCTGCCTCACTTTGCCAATATGGCCGATGATGTGAGCTTCCTGAAAGCGGTGCACACCGATCAGTTCAATCATGGTCCCGCGCAACTTTTTATGCATACCGGAAGTGCGCGGCTGGGACGGCCGAGTATCGGTTCCTGGGTGACCTATGGCCTGGGTTCGGAGAATAACAATCTGCCCGGATTTGTCGTACTGACCTCAGGGGGCAAGACTCCGGATGCTGGTAAAAGCGTCTGGGGAAGTGGGTTTTTGCCGTCCGTATACCAGGGCGTGCAGTGTAGGTCCAAAGGCGATCCGGTCCTGTACATCCAGGACCCAAAAGGGGTCGACAGAGGTTTGAAGAAAAATGTGATCGATGCGATCAACAAGGTCAACCAGGAGGAATTTGCCGATTACGGTGATCCGGAGATTCTGGCGCGGATCAATCAATATGAAATGGCTTACCGCATGCAAATCGCTGTACCTGACGTAATGAATATTGACGACGAACCGCAGTATATTCACGAACTTTACGGGACCGAACCCGGCAAGGAAAGTTTTGCCAACAATTGCCTGCTGGCCAGGAAACTGGTCGAAAAAGGCGTTCGTTTCGTCCAGCTATACGACTGGGGATGGGATTCCCATGGGACAGGTGAAAGTACCGCCATAGATTACGGTTTCCGCAACAAATGCCGCCAGATCGACCGGCCGATGTCGGCATTACTGCTCGATCTGAAGCAGCGGGGATTGCTGGAGGAAACATTGGTGGTGTGGGGAGGTGAGTTTGGCCGTACACCCATGCAGGAAAACCGCGAAGGAAAAAAGATGGCTTTCCTGGGCCGGGATCATCACACCGATGCTTTTACCATGTGGATGGCCGGTGGAGGAATCGCCGGAGGAGTCTCTTACGGCGAGACCGATGAGGTGGGGTATAATGGAGTGTCGGGTAGGACTGCGGTAAATGACATTCATGCCACCATCCTCCATCTCCTGGGATACGACCATGAAAAATTCACCTATGAATTTCAGGGACGACCATTCCGTCTGACCGATGTAGGTGGTTCCGTGATCAAACCAATTCTGGCTTAAGTTGAAAATGCATTTCCCACGCTCAACCCATTCTAATGTTTGATTTTGAAATGTTTTTCGGCCGGTTGCATCCTGTGATCGTGCATTTGCCCCTTGGATTTCTACTATTAGCGGTTTTGTTCCGGTTGTTGGATGTCAGGAATGCCTCAGGAGTTTACCATCCAGCCTTCAAACTCACGCTTCAGCTTTCCGTCGTAATAGCCGTGATCACCTGCATCACTGGATTGTTATTGTCCTGGTCGGGAACCTATCCCGAAGAGGAACTGGATAGGCATTTGTGGTCCGGGGTGGCGCTGGCAGCGGTTTGCCTGGGGTGGTACCTGTCGGAGTTTCACTCGAAGGTACGACCAATTTTCAGATATCTGGCCATGGGCATGACGGTGGTGTTGCTACTGATCACTGGCCATCGGGGGGGAATATTGACCCATGGGGAATCCTACCTTTGGGAAGGCATGCCACCATCCTGGCAACAATTTTTGGGTCATGATCCATACGCGTCCAATAATGTGGAATTTAATATTACCAATATCGATAGTGCTCTGGTCTATGAAGAAATCGTGGTTCCCATCCTGGAAGCCCGATGTTACGCCTGCCACAGCGACCGGAAACAGAAAGGCGAACTCCGGCTGGACAGTCCGGACCTGATTATCAAAGGAGGGGAATCGGGTGATCCGTTGATCCGGAAGGAACTGGAAAACAGCAAACTGTACCACGTTCTTACCCTAGCCCCGGACGACGATCTTCATATGCCCCCTAAAGGCAAAACTCAGCTAACCGATTATGAAATCGAGGTGATCGGATCCTGGATCAGTGAAGGAGGTGAAATCGGTAAATTAGTCATGCAATATCAGGACCAGCAGCCGATACGCCGGTGGTACGATGACCAAATTTCCGATGAGAAATTATTTTCCAATCCGCTCATTCCAACGGAGCCTGTATCTCCGGCAGACGAGGTCGTGTTGGACCAGCTTCGGGACAGCGGACTTTTGATCCAACCTGTAGGTGCCAATAACAATTACCTGGACGTTTCTTTTATCAACGTTCGTCAACTGACACCGGCGTTGATCAATGACCTGATCCAGTTTCAAGACCAAATTATCTGGGTGGATCTTTCCGGGCATCAGTTGTCCACGGCACATCTTGACCATCTAATAAAGCTAGCGCGAATCACGGATTTGAATTTGTCCCGATCGACATTGCCGGATGAAGGACTGGCTGGACTTTCCGCACTGCAGCACATTCAAATCCTGAATCTGACCGGTACGAAATTCGGAGATGCAACGATTGACATCCTCGGGAAATGGCCAGAACTTCGAAAAGCTTATATCTACCAGTCGGATTTTTCAAAAGAATCCATCATCGATTTTATGCAGTCAAAACCTCAGATTCAGGTTGATACTGGTGGATATCAATTGCCGGT
>CBFGVZ010000124.1:0-10845 GCA_965652315.1 uncultured Saprospiraceae bacterium
CCGTTGGGAAACGAAATCGAATGTGGACCAGCGCCTGTTAGTTCACTTGTTTGGTTCTGTCCGGAATACACCCAGTTGTAATTGGTGATTGCCCCGCTACCGCTGATGTCCTCAGCATAGAACCGTATGGGTTCATCGGGACAATAAACCGGTTTGTCATCCAGAAATACCATCTGCGCTTCAGGGCCTGCGAATTCGCCGTCTCCTCCCCATTCCAATCTAAAGCCCGAACCCGACTGGCTGAAGTTATTGACCATCAGCGCATAAGCTTTACCCTTTTCCATTTCCAGAGGCGCGAGAAAATTAGTATTACCGGTCTGGCATCCCCGTTCTTCAGAAGTATGGGTTTCACCCATCCGAAGTCCCGTTGCCCCGGTACATACCCGCCAATTATCAAAAGGGGCACCGACGTTTTCACCCGAAGCCATGCAGCGCAAAACAATTTTGTTACTGCAATCATCCAACCCTTCCGGCAATTCAAAAACAGCAAAATCAAGATCATCTACCGGATTGATGGGGTCCAGGGTAAAAGTCAACAAACCATCATTCCGGGCGATCCAACGGAACCAAACACTGGAATACTCTGAATTGCCCTCATCTTCACCATTACCCGGATTGGTATCGAGACAGGTATTGTCTGCTTCATCCTGAATGCGTCCGGAGCCGGATAACAAATTGACATCGATGGTCTCTTTGTCACACAGAACGGTTCCCTCCGGGCAGTCGGAAGAATAATCGGGATCAAACTGAAAATTGTTGATACAAAGCTGAAACTGGCCATCGTGGTTGCTTCGGGAACTAACCCGGATGAAATAACTGGTACCGGGTTCCAGGTCTCCCACCGTGAGCTGGATAAAATGATAACCGATGGCATCTGAAATGCACCCCTCCACTGCCAGCTCCTGACAATCCCCTTTATACAATACCATCTGAGGATTGCGTAAGGTATTGCCATCACCCAACATCGATGCACCGCGAACCACAATGCTAACATTCTGAAACGTTGGTCGAAACTGGAACCAGATATCTTTTTCCCCCGAATCCTGGGGAAAGCAGGAAGGCTGTGGCACTCCGGAGTTATTTTGCGTTCCGAGATCGTATTCCCCAATTTCGGAGCATACATTATCCAGGGTATCCAAAACTATGGGTTCTGCACAGGCGCTTCCTTCCTGGGCTGATGCTGTCCCATAAAGCAGTATACAGCATACAAGCAGTACAATTATTCTCATATAAACATCCAATCAGATTCCAAAAATCATTTAATATTTTGACTTTGGGGGAAGATGTTAGTTAATCCTGTCAAATGGATTTACCCGATTACCCTGAAATGGCAAGATTTCAGCATAATATCATGTTATCGACTCATGAATGGGCGTTCCAGGTATCAAGGTATTAATTTTCATTATTAGAAGAACGATTTTGAACGGTGTTTAATACAAACTTTTGATTCGTGTTCGCTTCTTCGCTTGAACGTGGGGTTCTTGATAGACGATTTATGACAGATGATTGATATTGAATGAGAATGAAGTGTTGTCTGAATATCCGATTTAGTACTGAAATAATAACCGTCCCCAATAATACGCTGAAGGTTTTTATCGCCCATTCCGGGCCAATTTTCGATGCGAATACCAGATAGCCTGCATCCATCGCTATTACACCGACGTCCTTTGTCGTGAAGTCCCGTATGGGCAAGCTTTGATCTGCTTTAATAAGTCTGTCGGTTGATCCGTCTTAAAAAATATCTTGAACTTAGTAGTTCGACGCATTTGATTCCTACAGACCCGGGATTCATGGGTCATACATCGTTGGGTAACCACTCACTCACCATTAAAAAGGTCCCGAATTATTTATTCTGGTTGCCTCATGTGAACTTCCTGGCATCTCCCCCCGGACCCGTTCCACATCCAGGGCATCCCCACTTTCCCGGCTATACCAGTCCGGTGTCAGGTGGTCCGGTTGACTGTCTCCGGTCTGTTCGATCCAAAGTTGCATCACCCGTCGCATTGCATCTAACTTATTGTGCAGTACCGGATCAGCGGCCCGGTTGATGAGTTGCAATGGATCCCGATGACAGTCGTAAAGTTCTTCCCTGGGACGGGGCGTCACGAACACGTCAGCCTGCGCAGCAGTGAGTTCACCCTGGTCACGCACAGCTTTCAGTGCACCGAACGACAAACTATTATTGGAATCAGCCGGTCCCTGGTTCGGGAACTGTGGACGATAGTTGAAAATATACAGATAATCGGTAGTACGGACCATCCGTTCCAATGCTTCGTGGTCATGCCAATTGTGCTCCGCAAACACAAACTGCCGAAAAGGCATGGAAGGATCCTGTAGCAATGTCCTGAAGCTCCTGCCCTGAAAGCTTTCCGGAATGGGTACATCTGCCAATTCAAGGATTGTAGGTGCAAGGTCGATCGAACTGATCAGGCTGGTACATACTTCCCCTTTCGATGGTATTCCCTCAGGCCATTTTATGATAAAAGGTGTTTTGATTCCGCTGTCATATAAACGGGTTTTGCATCGAGGAAACGGCCTGCCATTATCAGCCAGGACCACAATAACTGTATTTTCTGAGATCCCCTGATGTTCCAGTTCATCTACCACCTTCCCGACATAGTAATCGAATCGGGCAATTTCATCATAATATAAAGCCAGATCTTTGCGCGTCGAATCATCATCAGCCAAAAATGGAGGTACCTCGATGTCTGCCGGATGGTGGGTACCTTCAAATTCATTCGGGCCCCAGATCCGGTGCGCATCCAATGCCGCCAACCAGAGAAAAAAAGGTTGATCCTGAGGACGATTTTGCAGCAGTTCCACCCACATTTTCTCTCCGCCTGGACCCATCTCAGCACCCTTATCATGAATTGCATCAAATCCCCGTCGTGGGGCTTCTCCCATGTGCCATTTTCCGGCCTGAGCCGTATAATAGCCGGCGTCCCTCAATTTTTCAGGAAAAATTTCAATTCCGGCAGGTAAAGGGGTATGTAATTCGGCCGACCCGGTGTTGTGTGGATATCTCCCGGAAATAATGCTTGTTCTGCTGGGACTACATGAGCTAGTGGTTAGATAAGCATTGGTAAATCGCAATCCGTCTGAAGCCAATTGATCTAAATGGGGCGTTTGCACGACCTGGTTACCGTAACAACCGAGATCATTCCAACTTACATCGTCCGCAATGATCAGGATGAAATTGGGTCGATCGGTGGTTTCCTGGCCGGTAAGGGGTACGTAAAATATCACCAGGGAAGCAATCCCTGATCCAAGCCAAACGATCATCCGGTTAAAAAGAATTGTCCTGATCGCCGAAAAGAATATTTTGAGAAACGCCATATGTCTCCTGTGATTCAATGAATTGTTAGTTTTTTCATCTGAATATTATTCGATAATGTCAGGAGATCGGATACCCGACTCCCACGCTACTCCTTTGTCCTTTTGCTTCGTTCTCCATCCTAAACCATCTCCCGCTTCTTTATCTACCCTCTGTCCGGATCAATCTCCACCACCAAATCATCCTGTTCGACCATGGTTTTCTCTGTAAGATGGATTTTCTCCACTACACCAGCCATGGGGGATGCGATGGTGGATTCCATCTTCATCGCTTCGATGACAAACAACGGATCATTCTTCTTCACCTGGTCCCCTTCTTTCACATAGATTCGTGACAGATTTCCCTGGAGCGGGGACCCGATATCGGTCACTTTTTCCGCCTTTCTGTGTTTGGCGACCACCACTTTTATGGATTCATCCAGCACCCGTACGGTCCGCATCTGGCCGTTAAGCTTGAATGTCACGAACACTTCCCCGTTGTCATTGGGGCTGGTCTTATACACATATTCGATCAGAAGTGTTTTCCCCTTATCCATATTGACGAGGATCTCTTCCCCTTCTTTCATGCCATAGAAAAATGCCCAGGTTGGCAACGTACGCACCATGGCATATTTATCGTAATGTTCATGGTATTGATCGTACACCTTGGGATACAACTGGCTGGAAAGAAAATCCAGATAATTGACATAAGGACCATATTTGGACCTGAAATTTTCAAATTCCAGATCCAGGTCAATCGGTTCGAGGTGTGCATTGGGCCGGTCAGTGTATGGTTTTTCCTCCTTGAGTACGGCCTTTTGCAATTTTTTCGGAAAGCCCTGATAAGGCTGGCCAAGATCTCCCCTGAACAAAGCTTTCACACTCTCAGGAAATGAGAGATCCGAGGCTTTCTGCCGAATATCCTGTTCGGTCAGGTTATTGGATGTCATGAACATCGCCAAATCCCCCACCACCTTAGAGGACGGGGTAACTTTTACGATATCCCCCAGCATCTGATTGGCGATGCGATAATTTTCCTTGATGGTTTCGAATTTGTCCTCAAGACCCAGACCCCTGGCCTGAGGCCGCAGATTGGAGTATTGCCCACCAGGGATTTCATGTCGGTAAACACTAGCGGTACCTGCACGCAGTTCGGTTTCGAAAGGGTAATAATAAGACCGTACGATCTCCCAGTAATCCGAAAACCGATCGAGACTTTTCAAGTCTATTGACCGCCCCCGGGGCTGACCCTGCAGAGCTGCAGCAATGGAATTGAAATTAGGCTGGCTGGTGAGTCCGGACATCGCACTTAATGCGACATCGATGACATCCACTCCGGCTTCCACGGCCTTGAGATAAGTAGCAGACTGGACCGATGATGTGTCATGGGTATGGAGATGGACCGGGATCGAGATGGATTCTTTCAGTGCCGGAATTAATTCCTCTGCAGCATAAGGCTTGAGGAGTCCTGCCATATCTTTGATCGCCAGGATATGCGCCCCTTCGGCTTCCAGTTCCCGGGCCAGCTTCACATAATACTCCAGGTCATATTTCCGTTTTTCAGGATCCGAAATGTCGCCGGTATAACAAATGCAGGCTTCTGCCAGTGCATCGGTATTGTTGATTACAGTGCGAATACTGGTCCGCATATTTTCGATCCAGTTCAGAGAATCAAAAATCCGGAAGAGGTCAATCCCATTCTCCCAGGCTTTTTCTATAAAGGATACGATAAGGTTGTCCGGATAAGCTTTGTATCCTACCCCATTCGAGCCACGCAATAACATCTGCAGTAGAATATTGGGGATCTTTTCCCGGATGAGTTGTAACCGGGTCCAGGGATCTTCTTTTAGAAATCGCAGGGCCACATCGAAAGTAGCGCCCCCCCAAACCTCCATTGAAAACACATCCTTACCGTGATTTTTGGCAAAACTTTCCGCGACCTGAAGCATGTCCAGCGTCCGCATCCGGGTAGCCAGAAGGGACTGGTGTGCATCCCGGAAGGTGGTATCGGTAAAATGAATTTGTTTTTCGTCCTTCAGCCATTTGGCAAACTCCCGGGGTCCTTTTTCTGTCAAAAGCATTTTTGTTCCCTCCGGATAATCTGCTTTGGGAGAAAAAGAAGGGACTACCGCGGGTTTTTCTTTCTGAGTGGTATCGATGTACTTCACATCCCCGTTACCATTGACGATCACTCCTGCCAGGTATCGCAAAAGTTTTGTAGCGCGGTCCCTGCGCCGGAGCACATTGGTCAGTTCGGGCTTAGACGCGATCATACTGACGGTAGCTTTACCGGCACGGAAATCGGCGTCATTGAGTAGATTGAGTAAAAACCCTATGTTGGTCTTGACTCCTCTGATCCGGAATTCCAAAAGGGCCCGGTACAGCCGGTCCGCCGCTCCGTCCAGCGTTCGTCCCCATCCGGTCACCTTCACCAGCATGCTATCGAAAAACGGACTGATGGTCGATCCCGGATAAGCACTACCCGCATCAAGCCGGATACCGAATCCACTGGCAGACCGATAGGCAATCAGGGTTCCGTAATCGGGTTTAAAATTGTTCTCAGGATCCTCCGTGGTGATCCGGCACTGGATGGCGAAACCGTCCATCCGAACATCATTTTGATCCTGGATATATATCAGTTCATGAGATAATTCATATCCCATTGACACCAGAATCTGTGTCCGGACAATATCGATACCTGTGATTTCCTCAGTGATCGTGTGTTCCACCTGAATGCGGGGGTTCACCTCGATAAAATAAATGTTTTGGTTCTGATCCACCAGAAACTCCACGGTTCCGGCATTGACATAATTGACGTGGCGTGTAATCCGGAGCGCGGAATCGTATAAATTATTCAAAGTGTCCCTGCTCAATCCAATACTCGGTGCCACCTCTACCACTTTCTGGAATCGACGCTGAACAGAACAGTCCCGTTCATAGAGATGGACCAGATTCCCATATTGATCCCCGAGAATCTGCACTTCGATGTGTTTTGGATTCTCGATAAATTTCTCGAGAAAAACAGTATCATCTCCAAAAGCCGTTTGGGCTTCCCGCCGGGCTTCCTTGTATGCGGTTACCAATTCCGGTTCCGTCCGTACCACCCGCATCCCCCGGCCACCTCCTCCGGCAGCAGCTTTCACCATGACCGGAAAACCGATTCTACGGGCTTCTTCCAATACAATTGCTTCAGAATCTATATCCAGTTTACTGTCCTGGATAGTAGGAATTTTCAGTTTTTCAGCAATTTCTTTTGCCCGGACCTTGTCCCCCAGGGCTTTCATAGTTTCAGGACTTGGGCCTACGAAAATAATGCCTTCCTCCCGGCATCGTTCCGCAAAATGCACGTTTTCCGACAAAAAACCATATCCCGGATGTATTGCATCCACATCATTGATTTTTGCCGTTTTGATAATTTCTTCAATATCCAGATAGGGGCTCAACGGTTCATCCTTTGGACCTATGAGATAGGCTTCATCTGCTTTGTAGCGGTGCAGGGAATATCGATCTTCAAAGGTATAGATGGCCACAGTCCGCAGATGCAACTCGGTGGCAGCCCGAAAAATTCGAATGGCGATCTCGCCACGGTTAGCTACGAGCAGTTTTTTGTAACGTTTGTGCTGATAATCCATCGGTTCAATTTAGATTTTGTCGGATCATTCAAAATGCCGGCAATTCAAAATAATTTGGGTGATTCCTTCCTCAGGCTTCTCTTATTGGCTGACCAATCACTGGACCTTTCTTTGCCTTAATTCCATTTCTGGTAAATGTGGCCTGGCATATAGCCAGTGCACCCAAATTTTATATACCAATGATGTTTTATTGGTATTACTACTCCATTAAACCCAGTTGGTGGTAATGCAACACTTTACACACAAGTCCATACGGAATCCCTCCCAGAAGGCGAATTTATAAATTCAATCCTACTTTCAGGCATTATTCGGCCAAAAACTGCGAACCATATCATCGAGCAAATCCCATTCGATCAGGAATCCATCGTGACCGTAAGGTGTGGAAATTTCGAGATAATGACTGAGCTGAAGATTGGCAGCTATACGTCTTTGTTCATTCACGGGAAAAAGGTAATCGGTTTCAATCCCCACCACCAGCGCCCGGGCCTTTATAGATCGCAGCGCTTCGTCCACACCTCCACGGCCCCGGCCAACGTTGTGACTATCCATTGCACGGGTGAGATAATAATAAGATTGGGAATCAAATCTTTTACTGAGTTTTTGTCCCTGGTATTGTTGGTAGGTACTGGCTCTGAAAAGGGTTAATTTGTCAGGATCATCCTGCTGCGTCTGATCGAATGCCTGATAGTTCCGATAGGAAAGCATCGCTACAGCCCGGGCCGCTTCCAAACCTTTTCGGCCGCTTCCCGGAGAATCGTCCCACAACGTCGGGTCGGCCTCCAGGGCCATGCGCTGGGCTTCATTGAAGGCAATACCCCAGGGGGAATGGACCGCATTGGTTCCAATAACGAAAAAATGATCAAACAGATTGGGTCGCATGATGCTCCATTCCAGGATTTGCTGCCCACCCATAGAGCCACCGGCAGCTATAGCTATTTTTTCAATACCAAGTTCCTGTCGTAAGAGATCCATAGCACGAACCATATCCCGAATGGTCAGAAAAGGAAAATCCGCTCCGTATGGCATACCGGTAATTGGGTTTAAAGACCGTGGATGTGTACTCCCATAACACGATCCGAGCATGTTGACGCAGATAATGAAATGCCGGTTCGTATCAAAAGCCTTCCCTTCTCCTACCAGTCCAGGCCACCATTCTTCCGGTTTACTGTTGGCGGTCAGCGCATGGCAGATCCAGACGACATTGCTCCGGTCCTTGTTCATTTCTCCCAATGTCGAATAAGCCAGATCAAATTCAGCCAGAACCTCGCCCCCTTCCGTATTAAAGGGCTGGCTGTATTTAAAGTATTGTACATTCATAAACGGGCGGTTGAAATCCAGGCAGATATTCTGTGGATATAAACGGAAAATCACGATTTCCCTATCCTGAAGCGGGATTTTCTAATGGCCGGAACTTGTTATCCCGACCCGAATAACCGATTTGGCCCCACGCGTTTCCGTAGAATTTGCTGCGGCCAAATCGGCAATTAAAACAATTTATTACACAAAAGGCATATGACTGGATTCGTTCCAGTCAGACCATTTTAAATTTTATCAAATGCCTGTTGGAGGTCATTCTTGATATCATCTATATGTTCGATACCCAGTGAAAGCCGTAGTGTAGTGGGATTCACACCCGCGTTGACCTGTTCCTCATCAGACAATTGCTGGTGGGTCGTGGCAGAGGGCTGAATGATCAGCGTCTTGCAATCGCCCACATTGGCCAGATGCGAAATGAGTTCCAGTGAATCCACCACTTTGGTTGCACCCTCTTTATCGGAATTCAATTCAAATGACAACACCCCACCAAATCCATTTTTCAGGTATTTCAAAGCCGTTTGATGGCTGGGATGATCAGGCAGTCCAAGGTAATTTACCGATTTCACCTTGGGATGATCGTTCAGCCAGTTGGCTATTTCCAATGCATTGGCACAGGTCCGCTCCATGCGCAGACTAAGCGTTTCCAGTCCCTGGATCAGAAGGAAAGTGTTGAAAGGGCTGGGGGCTGGTCCCAGATCACGCAAGCCTTCTACTCGGGCCCGGATAGCAAAGGCAATATTACCAAACGGTCCGTTTTCCCCGAAAACTTCCCAGAAATTCATACCGTGATAACCTTCAGAGGGTTCGGAAAACTGCGGAAATTTTCCGTTACCCCAGTTGAAATTACCACCATCTACGATAACCCCGCCGATTGAGGTCCCGTGACCACCAATCCACTTCGTAGCAGCATGAGTAATCACGTTGGCGCCATGCTTCAGCGGTTGACAAAGGTACCCGGCAGCCGCGAATGTATTATCTACGATCAATGGCAAATCGTTCTTGTGAGCGATAGCAGCTATCGCTTCAAAATCAGGCACATTATAGCTTGGATTACCAATGGTTTCTACATATAATGCCCGGGTATTCTCATCGATTTGTTCTTCAAAACTGGCCGGGTCCGTAGGATCGGCCCATCTGACCTCGATTCCAAACCGCTTGAAAGTGACCTTAAACTGGTTGTAACTACCTCCATACAAATCCCGGGAAGAAACGAAATTCTGACCGGATTCCACGATATTGGTGATGGCCAGTAACTGGGCGGACTGGCCTGAAGCTGTCCCAAGAGCCATGACACCGCCTTCCAGAGCAGCCATCCGCTTTTCAAAAACGTCCGTGGTCGGATTCATGATCCGGGTGTAGATATTTCCAAACTCCCGCAGCGCGAACAGATTAGCGCCGTGCTCAGAATCTTTAAACGTAAAGCTGGTGGTCTGATAAATGGGTACAGCACGTGAGAACGTGGAGGAATCAGGTTCGTGACCCGCATGAACCTGGAGTGTTTCAAATTTCAAGTTTGCCATTTTTGTGCATTGTTTTTTAATAAATTAATAAATACCTGACTGCCAGGTGGTTTTCCCGGGCCAAAAAAGAGAGAGATTAAAACGTACCTGAAAATTGATGATTGTTTTTATATCCCCAATTTCTTGGCAGGATGTAGCACCTTTCTATCTACAGCGGTTGCTAGGGTTTCATTGAGCCTGTTCTCTCCGCCCTTCTGTATAAAAATCAATCTGCCAGGAGAATTGATTTGAATGGCAAATGTAAAAATATTTTTGATAGTTTTGCATATATTATTTAAATTCCTAACAGGAAAACATGGAAATCAATATTGAGCGCAAATCCGGTATGTATCACCTCCGGTCCTTCAATGAGGACAACCTGGCTGTAGAGACAGATGCTTCAGAATCTATCGGGGGAACAAACAAAGGCGTGCGCCCCATGCAAATGCTGTTGATGTCCCTGGGAAGTTGTTCGGCCATAGACGTAATCATGCTACTGGATAAGCAAAAACAGGTGCTCGATGATATCAGGATCAATATCAAAGCAGAGCGTGAACAGGACAAAATTCCCGCACTTTTCACCCATATTCACGTTCATTTCCGGTTGTTTGGAGATATCGACACCAAAAAAGCACAGCGAGCAATCGATCTGAGTATGGACAAATATTGCTCCGTAGCTCAAATCCTTAAAAAATCGGCCACGATTGACTATACCTTTGAAATCGAAAACGCTTCAGACCAGTGAAAGACAAAACCCGGCTGATCCGGACCCAGACGGACCAAACATCCTACCGAGAACATAATACACCGTTGTATCTTACCAGCAGTTTTACTTTTGATTCGGCGGAGCAAATGCGGGACACCTTCAATAACACCCTCGAAGGCCAGATCTATTCCCGGTATTCCAATCCCAACCTGGATGAATTTATCGGAAAAATGTGTCTGTTGGAAGAAAAACCTGCGGGTTTCGCTACTTCGTCCGGAATGGCTGCGGTGTACCTTGGACTGATGAGTGTTCTTTCTGCCGGAGACCATATTCTGGCTTCCTGCGCCCTCTTTGGCTCGACCCACCAGATTCTCGATCA
>CBFGVZ010000125.1:0-10833 GCA_965652315.1 uncultured Saprospiraceae bacterium
TCCATTTTTGCCCTATTATATTTGTTTATTGCTACCGGGAGGATGGCAGGAAATTACATACGAACGTGAAGAGTAGGTTGGCCTAAGCGACTCGACGCGAGATTAGAACTAAAGGGACGGAGCCCCCAAACCAAATACCATGCATCATCCAGGTTATAGGATGGGCACTTCCATCCCACCACAAGCAGCCGACAGGAACAATCCCCGCACCGTGCAGTGGTCCTCCATCAGAGAACAGTGAGGTACTACTTCACCGCCTTGATCACCCCATACGACCACAATTTATTTTTAAGGCCGGTGTACAGGTAGTAGCACATCCGGGTATGCGCTTTTTCGGTATCCCCAAAAGGTTTTCCGGTCAATGCCTTGTACTGATTATAAAGCCAGGCCAGGTAATACATCCTTCGAAGTCGCCGGACAGAAGGCCAGACGAGGGCAGTCTTATCTTCTGCTTCAAAGTGTGAAAAACCCAGTTCTTTCAGATTGGTCAGATATTGATCTGCCGTGTCGATCGAGGTGATCTTACAACCGTGGAAACCCCGGGTGTATAGCTGGTCATGTTCCCGGGGCGTCAGATTCGGTTTGGCCTGGAGCGTTTCTACCAGAATCATCCTTCCCCCGGGTTTGAGAATACGGTAAGCTTCCTGGAGAAAGGCTCTTTTGGAATCGGCGTGACATATGCTTTCTATACCAGTGATGACATCAAAATGGTTGTCAGGAAAAGTCGTTTGACAAAAGTCCATGACCTGAAAGCTGGTGTGGTGAGCCACCCCGTTTTTACCGGCATTTTCCGTGGCCTTCCTGACCTGATGCGGAACAAGGGTTATTCCATGACCCCGGCAACCGTGATGTTTCACCAGGTGGATAATGGTGCCCCCTACACCACATCCTGCGTCCAATACCAGATCATCCGGGGAAAGCTGGGCTTGTTCGGCCACGTACGCATTGAGATTGGTCAGCGCCTCATTCAGGCTTCTGGTTCCTTTGTACCAAAATCCCAGATTGAGTTGCATATTGTCATCCAGGCCCCACCCATCCCTGTACGCGTTGAAACTCTTATTGTAATATTCAACAATGCTTTCATGAGACATACCTATTTATACGTTCCTGATCAAATATTATTTTTCATAGTAATCGGCGGGCCACACATCATTGGAGCCATTGATGTCCGGCAGTATCTTGTTGGGGTCAATGATGATGGAATCAATATCCTTGTTTGTGGCATGCAAATAGGTCCACTGACTACCACGCTGCCAGATCTCTACGGGAAGTTTGACCTCCTCTGAAGTCTGATCGTCGTAATTGATTTTCATCAGAACAGGCATGGGTATTTCGCCATTGTTCTGAAGTTGAACCAAATAGCCATTCTGAACCCTGCGCGTGCCCGTAATACTCAAGTCAATGTTGCCAGTTCCGTAAAACCAGCCTTTCCAAAACCAATTCAGGTCTTCACCGGTCACATTCTCGATGGTATTGAAAAAATCACGGGGCTGCGGATGTTTGTACGCCCATCGGTTGATGTAGGCTTTGAAGGCCCGGTCAAACCGTTCCGGGCCGATGATGTATTCCCTCAACAGGATCAATCCGATTCCTGGTTTGCGATAGCCTGTCATTCCGAGGTTGCGAAGATTGGTTACATCGGGATAGGTGGTGATGGCTTCCCGGTTTTCACTCGTCAACCAACTGATATACCGCCGGGTCTGATCGAGGGTGGCTGGGTATTCGCCATTGTTAAATGATTTGGTGGCGTAATGATTGATAAAGGTGTTGAGCCCTTCGTCGAGCCACACATGTTTACGTTCATTGGTTCCGACAATCATCGGAAACCAGTTGTGCCCGAATTCATGGTTGGTCACTCCCCACAATCCCGCATTTTTGGCGGTATACCGGCAGAATGAAACCCCCGGATACTCCATACCACCCACGTGACAGGCTACATTGATGGCGGTGGGATAGGGATAGGGGTAGTAGGTCTCATCATAAAATTCTATGGCAGCCTTGGTATATTCGGTAGATCTGCCCCAGCCGTCCTGACCAGCGCTTTCCCGGGGATATACGGATTGGGCCAGACCGGTGCGCCCATCGACCAGATTCATCTTCGCGGCATCCCAGATAAAAGAATTGGAGGTGGCAAAGGCAACGTCACGGGTATTTTCCATACGGTAATGCCAGGTGATTGTTCCGGACGTTTTGGGTCGGGTCAGGCTGTAATTTTTGATTTCATCTTCGGTGATCAGGAAAACGGTTTCATCGCTTTCCATCGCTTCATCCCAGCGATCCTGTAATGTGCTGGAGAGTACCTCATCCCGGTTGACCAGTTCGCCGGAGCCTACCACGATATGGTCATACGGAACAGTGATCTTGTAATCGAAATCACCGTATCCCAGGTAGAATTCACCGGCACCGAGATAAGGACGGATATTCCAACCTTCGATATCGTCAAATACCGCAACCTTCGGATACCATTGGGCGATGGCGTAGATATACCCGTCTTCCACTTTCAAACGCCCCATCCGATCCATGCCACTCACCGGAACTTTAAAAGAAAAATCCATGCTGATCGTAGCACTTCCCCCAAATGCGGGGATGGGTTCATCAAAAAATATTTGCATCCGGGTATCTTCGACGATGTATTCGCGGGTCTCCGCATTGCGGCCTGAACGGGCCACTACATTCCGGATTTTGAATCCGCCATCCACGTTACCCGAGTACCGGTTACCCTGAACGGGGGTGGTCAGCGTGCCCCGGGAATCGGGCGTGAACCGGTTCTGTTCCATATGAAGCCAGACAAATTCCAGGCTTTCCGGGCTGTTGTTGATGTATTTTATTTCTACATGGCCCGAAAAGGTATGAGTAGCTGTGTCGAGCTGTACTTCGATCTTATAATCCGATTCGTTTTGCCAGTATTTGGGCCCGGGTTTGCCGGAGGCTGTACGGTATTCATTACTGGTTCGCTCCATAAATTCACCAAAAATTTCGTCGTTGATGAGATTTTCGTTTTGTGCATGGGTGAATGGAAGGATGACCAATAGAAATGCAGTAGTACTTAGGAATTTTTCAAGGATTCGCTTCATGTGAATTGGCGTTTTAATATTTACTGTCAAAGATAAGGATATCTTTCAATTGAGTGCTGATGTCCGGGGCATTCCGGAATGATTACGCCTGAAAATTCCCGGTATCGATGTGTTCCCGGGTGTAGGCAATGGAAGCCCGGCAGATTTTTTCCAGGATATTAAGGTCTATGTCGGATAATTTTTTGACGTATATGCAGGCTTTTCCCATCTTAAATTTACCAAATTTTTCCAGCCACCCATCGATTTCAGGAGTTGGAGCGTATACGTACAGGGAGAATGCGGCTTTCCGGGGTGAAAAGGCTATGAGCGGTGCATCCCCTTCATGTCCGCTGGCGTACTTATAGTGATAGGAGCCAAAACCAATGATGGATGGCCCCCACATCCGGGCTTCGAAGCCGGACCACTTTTCCATAAGGCTGACCAACCGGAAACTTTCCGCTTTTTTCTGTTCATCCTCTACAAAAGCGTCAATAAAATCTTCTACTCTTTCACTCGTTTCCACTGTTTTGTTTTTTGCCGACATAATTTCAATTAGTGTTTCTATAAAGAATACTATATAACTTCCAGATACAAGGTAATCAAATATTTCACAATTTGAATTGTAATTATGCTTCCTATCATCGCCCTTTACGGCATGCCCCGCTGTGCTCTTTTGGGCCTGGGCAGGCTCAAAACGTACTGCCTGATTTTGTCATACGGAAAGGGGTAAACCCGCTTATTGGATTGTATTATATGCTTATTTAAATGCCAGCATGTTTCCAGCGCCGTTCACATCGTACCATTTTCGCAGTACTTCCTACGTTCCATAAAAGTAAACATTTTCATTGGTTTAGCAGAGCATAAAAGATAAACCAATTCACCACTTTTAATATAATTTCAGGCTGATTTCTTGTCCTATGGCAAGTTTTTATCCTTCCGTTCTTTTTACTTTTAATCCCTGAAAACACCTATCATGAGAATACTGAAATACATTTTGTTTGGTATTGCTGCGATTTTGAGCCTGATTTTGATCGTAGCGCTTTTTTTGGATCGTGAAATGGCAGCCGAGGCTACTATCACTATTGAAAAACCCAAGTGGGAGGTTTTTGAATATGTCCGGGATATTCGAAATCAGGAAGATTATGGGGTTTGGTTTAAGGCTGACCCTGATATGGTGATTGAAACGCTGGGTGACGAAGGAGAGGAGGGGTACGTGTATCAGTGGGAAAGCGACATAATGGGCAATGGCTCGCAGAAAATTATTCGGGTGGTATCGCAGGATACTGTATTGACGGAGCTCAATTTTGGGTTTGGAGAACCAGCCCTGGGATATACCTACATCGAAGCTATTTCTCCGGAAATAACCCGGGTGACCTGGGGAATAAAAGGTCAGACGCCTTATCCTTTCAACGTGATGAATCTGATGATGGATATGAATCAGGACTTTGAGACGGGCGTTACAGAGATGAAGGAGATGCTGGAATCTACACCGCAAATGGAGTATGCGGATCTTATGAATTTTTTTAAAACCGGTGAAGAACGCCTGCTCGATAATGTGGTCCTCTTGAGTCCTGATCAGCTTCAATACCGAATGTCGGATACTTCCTGGACGATCGCAGAATGTCTGGAGCATATCAGTCTTTCGGAAAAGATGTTTTTGGAGATGGTTCGGGATTATATGGCACAATCCCCAAATCCGGATGACCGGGCTCTGATTACCGTCACCGACGAGGAGATCAAACAAGGTGTTACGGATCGCAGCCAGAAATTTAAGGCACCGTCCACTCTTGAGCCCGGAGGGGAAACTGCCACGCCCGAATTACTGGAAAACTGGCAGGATTACCGGGATACCATTTACACTTTTATAACCCACACACCGGTCTCAGAGATGAGAAATCGTGTGAATTCCATGCCCCCCGGACCGGTCGATGTTTATCAAACCTTGTTGTTCCTGGCTGGTCATTCTCTGCGTCATACCCTTCAAATAGAGGAGATCAAGTCCAGTGCCGGATTTCCGGAATGAAATATAATTTTTCTCCGGATTGGTAGTGCCTGATTTAATAATCCGGTATTATTAATATCTTTGGAGGATGTACCACGATCCTCTGGTCCGGTTTTACGAACATCCATTGATTTCTGCAGAAGAAATACAGTGTATCGTAGCTGCGCACCGGAAAGTTTCTATCCGGAAAGGGGATCATTTTCTGAAACAAGGCGAACAATCCGACAGTTATTTGTTTTTGATGAATGGATTGATGCGGTCGTATGTCATCGACCAGGAAGGTCAGGACATCACGACTGGTTTTTTCTGTGAGTATGAACTTGTGATCGAGGTACTTTCGCTGTTTAAGCGAGTGAAATCGGGGGAATCCATTCAGGCCCTTACCGATTGTGAGGCTCTTGAGATCACTTATAAAGATTTTCAACGGTTGTTTCAATCTATCCATGGATTGACAGAATGGGGTAGATTATGGATGACGCAGGAATTGTTCCAGTCGAAGCAGCGTACGCTGGATATGATTACTGTTTTGGCGCGGGACCGGTATTTGCAGTTGATGGTCGAAAAACCACAGGTTATCAGGGATTCGCCATTGAAATATATCGCTTCTTATCTCGGTGTAACTGATACATCCCTCAGTCGTATAAGGCGGGAAATATGATCCGATTCAGGGATCTGATTTGGATACCGTCTCCATATTAAATTCAGGTATGATGTTGCGAATGAAATGTCAGTTTATATTCCCATCTGTTTGATCCTGTCGGTTCTCGGTTTCAAAAACAGGAAATTGTCATTCCCTGAAATAGATTGACCGTTTTCCTATCAAAAGTTAAGGTCATCTATGTGCTGCATTTATCTCATCCAATACCGACTGTCCCGGGCACAATACATCCTGGTTCAATTGATTCAATGGTGTATTGGTAGTATTGAGCATCGAATGGAGATCGCGGGATTCCGGATCGATGTATAACAATCCTGTCAGGATTTCGCCATTTGCCTTGGCATGTTGTAATTTTTGCAACGCTGACCGTCGGTCTGAGGGATCCCAATCAGGGTTGAGCTTGCTCAAAAGGATTTCGGAGCCATCGTGCAGCGTAACGGCTTTTTGGGATCCGGCAGAATAATCCACGGCAATTTCTTCCCGAACGGGTACAAAATCAAAAACCGAAGTGACCTCAATGTGGTCCCGGACATAATCGTATGCCTTGGTGGAACCCTTGTTATTGTTGAAGGTCACACAGGGGGAAATGACATCAATAAATGCAAATCCCGGATGGGACATAGCCGCCTTGATCATCGGAACCAGTTGTGACTTATCGCCGGAAAAACTCCTGGCCACAAAGGTTGCTCCCAGCTCAAGCGCCAGCCCGACCATATCGATCGGTGAAAATTCATTGAGTGAACCAGCTTTACTAAGCGATCCCACATCTGCCGTAGCAGAATCCTGACCTTTCGTGAGCCCGTAACATCCGTTATTCATCATTATATACACCATATTGAGGTTACGGCGGCTCACATGTACGAATTGACCAATTCCAATAGAAGCAGAGTCACCATCTCCTGAGACCCCCAGGTAAGTCAGATCGCGATTGGCCATATTGGCCCCGGTGGCTACCGAAGGCATCCGGCCATGAACGGTATTGAAACCGTGCGAATTATTGAGATAATAAGCGGGTGCTTTGGATGAACACCCGATTCCCGATAATTTAACTACTTTATGAGGCTCAATATTCATTTCATAACACGCGGCTACGATCGAAGCATTGATGCTGTCGTGGCCACAACCGGCACAAAGGGTTGATATTCGACCTTCGTAATCGGCTTTGTAGAACCCGGCTTTGTTTTTGATCGCGGTTGGGTGGCGGAATGTGGGCTTAACAAAACTCATAGGACGTGTGTTTTTGAGCTATTTAAAGGTGAAGCGGTCTGACTGAGGGTGTTGTGATTATTTCCTGACGGACCGTTCATTTTTTGTTTTAACTGACGGAGAATGTTATCTGCAGTGATGGGCATGCCATCGTAATTGAGTATGGATTTGATTTTCGCTGGGTCGATACTCAGCTCGATCATCAGCAGAGACCGGCATTGCGCGTCCCTGTTTTGCTCTATTACATACACGGCATCGTGCGAATCGATAAATTCCCGGACTTCATCCTGGAATGGAAAAGCTTTTAATCGCATTGCATCAATGGGTTTGCCTTCGCTGGCCAGTATATCCATAGCTTCCAGAGCAGCATAAGTGGTGGTGCCATAAAATATGATTCCCGCTCTGCTTTGATTGTGGTCCTGGTAATATTCGGGTTGCGGTACCAGATTTTTGGCCGTATTAAATTTTCGGATCAAACGATCGATCTGATCTGCATGTACCAGTCCATCTTCGGTGTACCTGCCGTATTCATCGTGAGATGTTCCCCTCGACAGAAAGGCGCCTTTGGAAGGGTGTGTCCCAGGTAGCACCCTGTAGCCGATTCCATCTCCATCTATATCCTTGAACCGACCGTAATCCCGAACTGCGTCCAGTTCCTCCTTGTTGAGTACCTTACCTTTATTATATTTTCTGGATGGATCCCACGTCAACGGTTCTGTCATATGGATATTCATACCCAGATCGAGGTCGGACATCAGGAACACCACGGTATGCAATTGATCCGCCAGATCGAAAGCGTCCGCCATAAAATGGAAACACTCAGTGGGGTTGGAGGGAAGGAGGAGGATATGCTTGGTATCTCCGTGTGAGGCATATGCACAGGTAAGCATATCCGATTGCTGCGTTCGGGTCGGCATCCCCGTTGAAGGACCACCCCGTTGGACATTTACCAGTACCATAGGAACCTCGGCAAAATAGGCCAGGCCAATAAACTCGTTCATCAGGGAAATTCCAGCCCCACTGGTGGCAGTGAATCCCCGGGCTCCGTTCCAGTTGGCACCCATAGCCATACCAAATGCCGCGAGTTCATCCTCTGCCTGGATGATGGCAAAATTATTTTTCCCCGTTTCAGGGTCTTTTCGGTATTTTTTGGCGAAGGTTTCAAAATTTTTAGCCACAGAGGTAGATGGTGTGATCGGGTACCATGCCAGAACAGTAGCACCCCCAAATACGGCACCCAGACCGGTCGCAGCGTTACCATCGATCATAATCCGGTCGCCAGTAGCGTTACTGTTTACCAGACGGACATCCAGGGGGTAATCCAAATTGTTACGTACCCAGTCCGCTCCCAGATCCAACGCTTTAAAATTGGGCGGTATCAGTTTGGGTTTTTTCTCAAACTGTTCGCTGATGATTGATTTCACCACTTCTAAATCCAGGTCGATTAGAATAGAAAGCGCACCAATATAGATGATGTTTTTAAACAATTGCTGTAGCCGGGGTACTTCGTAGTGGTCGATGCTCAATTGCATCATCGGAATCCCGATCATATGGATGTCTTCCCGGATCATATCATCGTGGAGCTTTCGGGTACTGTCGTAGATAAAATATCCACCCGTGCGGACCGATGCGATATCCTTTTTCATGCTTTCCGGATTCACGCCCACGAGAATATCGATCCCGTCACGGCGTCCGAGGTAACCCTTACCATTGATTCGTACTTCATACCAGGTGGGTAGACCCTGAATGTTGGAAGGGAATATATTTTTAGGCGATACCGGAATTCCCATACGGAATACGGCTTTTGAAAATACTTCATTAGCACTGGATGAACCGGTTCCATTGACATTGGCAAACCGGACCACCATGTCATTCACCCGAATCTTTTCACTCATAATTTTATCCTATATGATTTTGGTTGCTTTTGTTACTCCGTAAAGATACTTTTGCATATCCCACGCGGCGGTGGGGCACCGTTCGGCACAAAGTCCGCAGTGCAGGCATACATCTTCATCTTTTATCATAACGCGTTTGGTAGGTAGGGTTTCGGACACGTACAGATCCTGGTTCCAATTTTCGGCCGGAGCGTTCAGTCTGGTCCGGAGGTCTTCCTCTTCTCCGTTGGTCGTAAAGGTGATACAGGAAGTAGGACACACATCGACGCAGGCGTCACACTCGATACACTGGTCATACGAAAAAACGGTCTGTATGTCACAATTGAGGCATCGCTGGGCTTCCTTGAATCCGGTGGGCTCGTCAAATCCCAGTTCCACTTCAATTTTTCGGTTGGACAATGAAATTACTTTATCTTCATGAGGCACAGCGAATCGGTCGTCATCAACAACAGAGCTGTCGTACATCCATTCATGGATACCCATTTTCTGTTTAAGCAGGTTGGTTCGAGGTTCCAGGCGGGCATTCACGTCAATGCCCTGGCAGAAATGGTGTATGGAAACGGCTGCCTGATGCCCATGGGCTGCGGCGGTTATGATATTTTCAGGACCAAAAGCAGCGTCTCCCCCGAAAAATACTTTCGGCAGGGTGGACTGGAAAGTTACTTCGTCCAGCACAGGCATATCCCATTTTCCAAATTCGATTCCCAGGTCACGTTCGATCCACGGGAAGGCATTGTCCTGTCCGATGGCGATGATCACATCATCCGCTTCGATAAAGGTATCCGGTTCCCCGGTTGGGATCAGGCTCCTTTTACCATTTTCATCATATTCCGCACGCACATGACCAAACCACATGCCCTTTAGTTTTCCATCTTCTACCACGAAAGATTTGGGTGGCATATTATTGAGAATGGGGATGTCTTCGGCCTGTGCATCTTCTATTTCCCAGGGAGAAGCCTTCATGTTTTCGAAGGGACTTCTGACTACCACGGTCACCTCCTGGCCACCCAGACGTCTGGAAGTCCGGCAGCAGTCCATGGCGGTATTTCCTCCTCCCAGAATGATCACTTTTCGACCGATTTTATTGCGATGCTCGAATGCCACACTGGCCAGAAAATTGATCCCTATATGGACGTTGGCGTCGGCAGCTTCGCGACCGGGCAAATTAAGATCCCGGCCATTGGGAGCGCCTGTGCCAACAAAAACGGCATCGTACCCGGAATCCAGGATTTTTTTCATACTGTCCACGTAATGGTTGTAGTGGGTGTGAATTCCCATATCGGTGATATAATTCACCTCTTCGTCCAGCACGCTTTCAGGTAACCGAAAAGAAGGAATCTGGGTACGCATCATTCCTCCGCCTTTGTGCCATTCATCGAACAGATGGATCTCATATCCCAGTGGTGCCAGATCACGGGCTACGGTCAGCGAAGCCGGGCCTCCACCTATAAGGGCTATTTTTTTCCCATTCCTTTCTGTCGGTGCCTGGGGCATCAGGGAACGCACCTCTCCTTTGTTGTCGGCTGCCACTCGCTTGAGCCGACAGATGGCAACGGGTTCTTCATCCGCTTCGATGCGGCCCCGCCGACAGGCTGGTTCGCACGGCCGGTCACAGGTGCGACCGAGAATGCCCGGGAATACATTTGATTCCCAGTTGAGCATATATGCCTCCGTATATTTTTTTTGTGCGATCAACCGAATATATTCCGGCACGGGTGTATGTGCAGGGCAGGCGTATTGGCAATCAATCACCTTATGAAAATACTCGGGATCCTGAATATTTGTGGGTCTCAAAATTTGGTTTCTTGGTTTACGATTCTTCACCTGGCCTTTGCTGACCAGCTGAAATTTCATGTTAAATATAGGTAAATTCAAATAGTGGGCAAGAAAAATAATGGCAAAAGATGCAGAAGTTCTCTCAAAGTCCACTCGTACACCTGATTGTGACAGGTGATTTTTTTCGACTTCCTTCGATAATCCGGATACAGATTCAACCACTAGTCACTCAAAATCAATCGA
>CBFGVZ010000126.1:0-10624 GCA_965652315.1 uncultured Saprospiraceae bacterium
CGTCCCATAGTCCCCTCAACACTTATTGGCAGATCGCTTATCTGATGTTGGTTTCGCTGATCATTTTTCCGCATCAAATGAAGTATTCTATGTTGTATTTTATTCCCGCCGCAGGATATCTGCTGGCGTATGATCTACACAGGCGGGAGCATAAAATCAGTCATACCCTGAAGGAGAAGATCATCCTTTGTCTGGCTGGTTTTCAGGTTTTGGTGATGGCCATTACCGGACGGGATACCATCGGGGATGAGGTCGTGGATTTTCTGGACCATCATCATTTCATGGGCTTGAGCAATCTGACTTTTGTCACTTATTTACTGCTATTGAACCCAAAAGAACTGGAAGGAAAGGGTGGTCGGCTGAATGAAATGACCGGAATTTAGTCTGAAAATGCGTTTCAAGGAATACCGATGTCGATTTTGCTAAATGCACGTTGTTCCAGGATCACAAAAATGGCGGTCTTCATCCTGTGAAATTCCTTTTCGCTTCATGATTTTACAGATATCCTAATCCACCATTCGAAATACCGCGACCGTCCGTCCGGGAATATACAAGTGGATGCATTGATTTTCATCGGTGAAATGTTCTACTTCCGGATCCCGCCGATCAAAACCACCGAACGCTCCGGCATCGGAATCCAGAATAATCCTGTATTTTCCAGATGAGGGAACATATATGGGAAAATCCGTAAATGAATGGTCAGGATGAAATGAAAATACAAAAATCAACTCACTCCGTTCGTACGCGAGGATCCTGTTTTCGGGACTCAGATGTAATTCTCTGCCGGGATCCGAAGCTAATATTTGGTACTCCTTCCCGAGTGCCAGCATCGCTTTATCCCACTCTGCAAGATGGTGATATCGAAGCAGAGGATCTTCCGCCAGCGACCATTGCCTGCGGGCGTGCTGGTAACTCCAGTCGTTCCCTAACCGCGGAAAATCAACCCATTCCGGGTGGCCGAATTCGTTGCCCATAAAATTGAGGTAGCCCTCACCGCCGAGTGAAAAGGTAATCATTCGGATAAGTTTGTGCAAAGCGATGCCGCGGTCGATGACGATGTTCTGTTGTAAGGTTGACATACTGAAGTACATCTCCTTATCCATCAGCCAGAATGCCAGAGATTTATCCCCCACTAGAGCCTGGTCGTGACTTTCGGCGTAGGCGATGGATCGTTCTTTCGCGGGCCGATTGGTCAGTTGATGCCAGAGTTCATACAGATCCCATTCCTCATCGGATCGTTCTTTCAGGGTTTTGATCCAGTAATCGGGTACGCCCATCGCCATCCGAAAGTCAAATCCGATCCCACCTTCTTCTATCTTTCGAGCCAGGCCGGGCATGCCACTGACATCTTCAGCGATGGACAAGGCACTGGGTTTCAGTAAATGAATGAGGGTATTCGCCAGTTGTAAATAAGTGATGGCATCGAGATCTACCTGGTCATTGAAATACAGATCCACCGGACCAAAGTCCATGGACAAACCATGGTGAGTGTACATCATGGAAGTCACTCCATCAAATCTGAATCCGTCAAAATGAAATTCTTCCATCCAATACCTCAGATTGGAAAGCAGGAATCGCTTCACCTCGATCTTCCCATAGTCAAATACCTTGGAATCCCACGCTATGTGGTCGCCCCGGTCGCCGGCATGGAAGTACTGATATCCACTTCCGTCAAATTCATTAATCCCCTCGTTTACATTTTTCACCGCATGCGAATGCACGATGTCCATGACTACGGAAATACCCAGTTCATGCGCCCTGTTGACCAGTGATTTCAGTTCTTCCGGCGTACCGAATCGGGCAGAAGGAGCAAAAAAACTGGAAACGTGGTATCCAAATGAACCGTAATAGGGATGTTCCATGACCGCCATCAACTGGATGGTATTGTATCCGGCCTCCTTGATCCGGGGTAGCGTGATTTCTTCAAATTCCCGGTAGGTGCCCACCCCAGGCTTTTCCTGAGCCATGCCGACATGGCATTCGTAGATTAAGGGCTGATGCAGACTCTGCTGCGATGAAAACTCCTGATCTGTCCAGGCAAAGTCTGCACCAAACCACACTTGTCCGGAGAAATCCTTGGTGTCTTCGTCCTGAATCGTTTTACGAATGTACACCGGGATTCGGTCGATGGCTCCGTTGGAACCGACCACGTGAACTTTTACCTTGCTGCCATGAACAAACCGGTCTTTATATTTACTAAAAGGCAGGAAAATCTCCCAGTTCCCCCAGGAATCTCTGATCATAGGGTGACTGGTTCGATTCCAGTCATTGAAATCCCCCATAAAATAAAGTTGATGCGCAGCCGGCGCCCATTCCCGATACACCCAGCCATTCCGGATCGGATTGAAATGAATACCGAGATATTCATGGATTCGTGCAAATTCCAGAATAGACCCGTTGATGTTGTTGATTTCACGAATGGCATTGTGATACCGGTTAAGCCGAACCACAAAATGCGATTCGTAATCCCGCAGCCATTCTTCCTCCTGTAGCAAGGCGATTTTGTTGGAGTCCGTCATAATTATTTGTATGGTGGGATGTTGAATATACACATTTCGCCGGATGTGGGGAAAAGTTTTTATAGAATCTGGCTCCGGCAATATCCGGATTAAACCTTTCCCCATCGTGATCATCTGTAGATATGATCACGTCGTTCATTCCATTAATAGTTGGAAATAGTGTTCACAAAAGTCATTCTATGAAATCACTCGCTCCTTATTCCGGCCGATGGACCCATCAGAAACTAAAGACCCTGCTCGATCGCACCATGTTCGGTTACTCGGTCTCTCAGTGGAAGAGCTGGAAATCACGGTCCAAAAGTGAGGTTGTCAGTGGTTTGATGGAGAAGGTTAACATCGGTGATCCACCGGTCAATACCAGTTTTGCCACGGATCCATTTGTGGCCATTGGTGACACCTGGGTAGAATCTCCTTATTCTCGAGGAGATAAGGACGCTTTGAAATTCCGCCGGCAAAGCCTCGTTTCCTGGGTGGTGTCGGAGTGCCTCACCAACCGGAATACCCTTTATCCGAAGATGATCCTTTTCTGGCACAACCATTTTCCCATCGACCAAATGGGAGATATGCGTTACAACTATCAATATTATCACCTGCTTCACCGACATGCCCTGGGTAATTTCAAACAACTTACCCTCGAAATGACTATCGAACCGGCCATGTTGAGGTATCTCAATGGCAACCGGAATACAAAAGCCAGTCCCAATGAAAATTTTGCCCGTGAGCTGCTCGAGTTATTTACGATCGGGAAAGGCGAACAGGTGAGCGATGAGGATTACACGAATTACACGGAGCAGGATGTACGGGCCATTGCCCGAGCGTTAACGGGTTGGCGAGATTTTGGTTATTTCAGCGAATCCAAAAGCCAGATCGGTGTAGTTTTTCGTCACGGCCAACACGATAGTTCAACCAAAACCCTATCCCACCGGTTTGACCAGGTCCGGATCCCCGATCTCGGAGATGAGGAGTATAAAAAGGTGATCGATATCATTTTTGAAAAAAAGGAGGTGGCGCGATTTATGAGTCGCAAACTGTTCCGGTATTTCGTTGGTTCTGAAATCGACTCGATGGTAGAGCAGCATGTAATAGAACCACTGGCGGATATCCTATACGATCATGATTATGAAATCCAGCCGGCTCTGGAAGCCCTGTTGTCATCCGAAGTGTTTTACGATGATTATTACAGTGGTGCTATTATCAAAAGTCCGTTGGAATTTTTACTCCCCATGTATTATCATATCGCCTTCCATCTGGATGACCATTCTGATCGGTATTACCGGTCTTACCAATCCGTTTTTGTGTTTTCGGCACAACTGGGTCAGACCATCTTCCGTATCCCCCAGGTGGCGGGCTGGACTGCCTATTACCAGGCTCCGGGCTGGTCTAAAAATTGGATTTCTACGAACACGCTCACCGCACGGCATGAGATTGTCAGTGGATTGCTCCGGATTCCCACCCGCTATACCCAGGATAGTTGGGGAAGCAATTTGCTGGAATTGATCACTCATTTGGACCATCCGGAAGACCCCGTTGAACTCATCCGGGAATGGACTCTTTATATGTTGCCCAAACCGTTAACGGAGGCCCAGATCAGCCATTTGAAAGAATATTTTATACCAGGGCTACCGGATTATGAATGGACGGTGGAATACCATCAATTTCTGGCAAATCCCCAAGACCGGAGATTGACCCGGTCACTCAATGACAAGTTGAAGACGCTGGTCTATTACATTATTTCACTCCCTGATTACCAGGTCATTTAAGCAATCTAAAGACATGAAAAGACGACAGTTTTTAAAAAATGTATCTGCACTGACCTTGCCATGGAGCATGGGGCTACCTGGATTGTCGGGTTTATGGGGTCCGCAATTACTTGGAAATGGGACCGACCGGGTATTGATCATCATCCGATTGATCGGGGGATGCGACGGGCTCAATGCCTTTATTCCACTTGATCAGTATGGGGCTCTCCAGACGGTCAGAGCCAACATTCTGCCCACGGAAAAACAATTGTTGAAAGTCGGTGATCAGAATGCTTTTCATCCCAGCTTGACCGGATTCAAATCACTTTTTGATCAGAATCGGATGACCGTAGTGCAAAACGTAGGTTATCCACATCAAAACCGGTCCCATTTTCGGTCCGCGGACATCTGGAATACGGGTTCTGCATCAGATGACTACCTGGAAACGGGCTGGATGGGACGATATCTGGATCTCATCAGTTCGGGTGACAAACCGGACTTTCCCTGGGCAGTCAGCATCGGCCGTACCATCTCCGAAACCTGCCAGGGACTTGCTTCCAATTACGGTGTGGCCGTCAACGATCCCACGAAAGTCAGTGAATTGCCATATGGCATGACTACGGACTGGGGTAGCGGACCTTATGCTGAGAATATGGAATTTATCATGGAAACCATAAGGGCGGGAAACACCTTCGGTGCTTTATTCGAGGAAAAATTTCAGGCAGGGGAAAGTCTTTCGGATAAATACCCTGAAAACAATACATTGGCGCAGCAACTCAGGATTATTGCCACCATGATGGCCGGAGGACTTCAAAGCCCGGTATATACGGTTTCTATGGGGGGATTTGACAATCACGCCGGAGAGGTGAGGTTGGGGAATCCGCTCGAAGGCACCTTTCCCGGTTTGATGAAAAATTTGGGTGATGCGCTGGAGGCTTTCTGGGATGACCTGGCCTTGCTGGGTCTTGAAGATCGGGTGATTGCGATGACATATTCCGAATTCGGCCGCAAGATTCGGTCCAATTCCAGCCTGGGCACCGATCATGGCGATGCCGCACCCATGTTCGTCTTTGGATCTTGTCTGAAGCAAAATATTATCGGAACCAATCCAATCATTGATCCACACGTGGGAATGTCGGACGGAGTACCCTTTGCGATTGATTTCCGCGATGTGTACGGAGCTATCCTGTCAGATTGGTTTGGAATGGCAAAGTCGGATCTGGTATCTGTGCTTCCCGGTCACTCGGTACAACAAGTGGATTTGATTCAGCCAGGATGCGGTGTTCGCAGTGGATCAACTGTGGGGATGCCATATACTGAATTGGAGGTGAAAGTTTTTCCCAATCCTGCTGTGAGTGAATTGACGATCCTGATCCATGGGGTCCGTTCGGGTGAGTTTGATGCTGTTCTGCTGGATTCTCAAAATCATGTGGTGCGAAAGTGGTCGTTTTCAAGCTCTGGTGAAAGGGAAATAAAAGAGACAGTCAGTGTTACCAACCTACCGGCAGGGTCATATGTTCTGCGTCTTGTTCAAGGCAATTCCACAACGAGTTCCATTGTAGTATTACATTAGATACAGATGTTTGTAGGTGTTTAGAGCTCTATTTCCATAAAATATGGTCTGAAAAGTGGTCCATGTAAGCATGCTTATCTCTACTAAACATTTGTTATATTCACAGGCAAGAAATCCAACAAACATGAATGAACAGGAGCATCCCCGCCGAAAATTCATCAAAGAAAGCGCGGTACTTGGATTCGGTACGGCAATTCCAAATATCCCCGGTATTCCTAAATTATGGAAAGGACAAACCAATGTAATAACCGAAGAAAACGCACTGGAGGGTTCTACAGACTGGCAACTCACCCGGGTGCGACCAGACAGTTCTGCCCAACGGACTCCCTGGATAGAAGGGTACTGTAACCGGCAAAGTGTCCGTGCAGGCGATACACTAGAAGTGATGATATCCACCGACCCCGTGCGGGAATATTTCGTAGAAATTTTCCGGACCGGGTATTACAACGGGGCTGGTGCGCGACTTGTCAAAAAGCTTGGACCTTTGCCGGGAATCAAACAGCCGGTCCCAGAAATGGGAGAGAAGAACATCCACGAATGCCAATGGGACCCGTCCTTTAGTCTGCGAATAGAAGATGAGTGGGTATCCGGAGTGTACATTGGGAGGTTGACTACCATCCCCAATGCGCCGCAGGATCCATACTGGCAGAGCTACATTATTTTCATCGTAACCGACGATCGCCCGGCAGATATCCTGTTCCAGTGCTCGGACAACACCTGGCAGGCGTACAATCGATGGCCCAGCAACTACTCGATTTACACCCATCCCAAAGGGGTTCAGGGTCCCTGGGCACAGGTGAGTTTTGACCGGCCATACGGTCGCCAGTCTCAGTTTACGGGCATCGTTAACGATCCCTTATCGTTCGGGTCGGGGGAATATTTGTCTTTCGAATTTCCCATGGCCTACTTTCTGGAGATGTATGGATACGACGTGACTTATTGTACCAACAGTGACATGATCACACCGGACCGGGGTCTGAAGTGCAAAGTTTTTCTCAGTGTCGGCCACGATGAGTACTGGGACATCCGGCAATTCGAAAGCGTTAAAAAAATGCGCGATGAAGGGGTGAATTTACTGTTCTTTTCGGGAAATGCCATCTGCTGGGTATCACCGCTTACGCCCAATAGCTCCGGTCATGAGAATCGACGGATGTTCAGAGGTGGGCCTTATGGCGGCAACTATACCTGGGCGAATCTGAGGGAAGAGCGGCATGGTCCGTTTCCGGAGCGGGGACCGGATGAAGGTTATTTGATGGGTGTACGCAACATCAGTCCGGAGAACGGTGGTGGCGATTGGAAGATCACCAATGCAGACCATTGGATATTTGAAAATACGGGCATCAAGAATGGAGACTCCATCCCGGGATTGGTGGGTTGGGAACATCATGGAGACCCACCCGATATTCCAGGACTCGTGGAAGTGGCTCGTGGTATGGTGTGGCAGGGTGGAACCACACCGCAGGAATGGACAGCGGTGATTTATCCGGGACCGAAAAATAATTTTGTATTCAATGCTTCCACGATTTTCTGGTGCCAGGGTCTGAGTCATCCGCCGGGTCACACACTGCCCTGGTCGCACTACAGCCGGCCCCATGGACCGGATGAACGGGTTCAACAGATTACTCATAACCTTCTCAACAAAGCGATTCAATAATGAAGAGGCCAACCGATCGATTTTATTTCAGTGTACCACATATGATTGCCGCGTGCATTTTATTGGTTTTTCAAATGGGCTGTGCACCTGACAACACTGTGGATGATCCTGATTTTCATTTACCTGAAGGTTTTACTATCGAGCCGATCGTTGATCCGTCTATGATTTCATTTCCCATGTTTGCCACGTTTGACGACAGGGGGCGTTTGTTCCTGTTCGAAGCCACTGAACCCAATGATATGTCCACAGATTCAATGGTCGCCGATCCCACTTACCACATCCGGTTATTGACCGATACAGACCAGGACGGGACGTTTGATCAATCGGTGATATATGCGGATGAAATTCCATTTCCCATGGGTGGCACCTTCCATGATGGAAGTCTGTATGCGGCTGCACCCCCTGATGTATTGAAACTGACCGACACGAATGACGATGGTATTGCGGACGATCGGGAGGTGTTGCTGACGGGCTGGACTTTATACAACAATGGAGCGATACTCAGCGGGCCATACATGGGGCCGGATGGCTGGATGTATGTGTCTGATGCGCGGCGGGGATTTGACATTACGACAAAGGAAGGGGAAAGGATTCAGGGAAAAGGTACGCGAATCTGGCGATTTCTGCCGGATGGCAGCAGGCTGGAATGGGTGAGCGGGGGTGGATTTGATAATGCGATCGAGATCGATTTTATGCCAGGTGGAGATCCCATCGGGACGATGACGTATTTCCGGGATCCGGCCAATGGGGAGCGTGATGCTCTGATGCATTGGGTATATGGTGGGGTGTATCCTAAGTACAATGCGGTCATTGACGAGGATGACCTCACGCTGACGGGAGAACTGATGCCGGTGGTGACAAAAATGCCGCGGGTGGCTCCGGCGGGTATAGTCCGGATGCGGGGAGACCGGTGGGGGACGGAATACGAAGGGGAATGGTTTAGTGCGATCTTCAATACCGGTCAGGTGCTGCGGCATCACATCAGCGTGGAAGGGGGATCGTATCGGTCGGAAGACGAAGTATTTCTGTCGAGTGAATTGGCTGATTTTCATCCCACGGACGTATTGCAGGATGGGAATGGTGATCTCCTGGTCATTGTGACGGGCGGATGGTTTATCAAAGGCTGTCCGCTTTCCCGTGTAGCTAAACCTGATGTGCCAGGCGGAGTATATCGCATCAGTAAAAATGGTAATACCAGATATCAGGATCCCTGGGGCACGTCTATCGATTTTAAGAATAAATCTACGGATGGACTGGCTAATTTGCTGGATGATGAACGGCCTATGGTTCGACAGAACGCGATTCAGGCCCTGGAGAAAAAGGGTGTAGAAGCAGTTGAAGTTTTTTCAGCCCGGTACCGGAATGTAACAGATGTGGAGCGGCTAGAGATGTTGTATGCCCTACACCGGCTTCAGCTTAAGGAAGGAAGTGTTTTGGTTCGTGAAGGGTTGAAGGATGAAATGGATGAAATCCGGATTGCTGCAGCACGGCTTTGCGGATTGTCGAAGGATGAGGAAGCCGTTCCGGCATTGCTGGATATGGTGCAGTTGGATTCTTCGTTACGTGCACGCCGGCAGGCAGCTACCGCCCTGGGCCAAATTGGGAATACGGTCGCTGTACCGGTTCTTTTGCAGGCATCCAGCGGGGTGGACGACCGGTTTTTGTTACATGCAATCCGGTATGCGCTGATTACCCTCGATCAGCCGGCTCCTGTAATCCGAGCCTTACAAGATGACGATCCGGATATTCGCATGACGGCACTGGTGGTTCTCGATCAGATGGAATCTTCGCCCCTGAGGGCGAACCATGTACGGCCGTTTCTGACTTCTGAAGATGAAGAACTTCAGGAAACCGGCATCTGGGTAATGGGCCACCATCCCGAATGGGCTACTACCGTCACGGATTTTATTGACGCCCAATTGGCTGAAGGAGATCTGAATGATACTGCTATCAGGGAACTTGTAGATCTACTGGTCACTTTTTGTGGGAATACGGAAATTCAGACCTTCGTCGGGAAAACATTAAAGGCAACAGCCACAGAGGAAAACATTCGGCTGGGAATGCTCCGGGTAATGGAGCAATGCACAGGACAGGTGCCAAAAGGCTGGATACCGATATTGGATCAGCAACTTCAATCTCCTTCCGAAATCGTTCAATCTGCAGCCATCAGGGTGATCGAAACCCGACAAATCGCGGCCCTGGAATCCAGATTGACTGATCTGTTGCCCCGAAATGCGGATCATCCTGATCGATACCTTCGAATTCTCAATGCTCGTTTGGCCAGCGATACGGGATTGTCTGAAGATGAGTTTGACCGGGTTGGTTCGTTTTTGGATACGACTTATTCTGTGAATGTCCGGCGGTCTGCATTACAGGTCCTGGGCCGGGCGAATCTGACCCTTTCCCAGTTGACCCTCATCGGACAGTCGCTGTTACCTACTTCCGATGCGACAACCTTTCCGGGGCTGGTGAGTTTGTACGATGCCGATTCAATGGAGCAGACCGGCTTATTGCTGGTTGAGGGAATGGAACAGAAGGAATCTTACCTCAATGCCTTCACAGAAGAACAGCTTGGAAAAATTCTGGAAAACTACCCGGAAAGCGTCAGGAAGGCCGCTGAACCGGTATTGGAGACCCTCCGGCAGCAGAATGCGGAGCGTTGGGACCAATTACATCATCTCGAAGATGGACTGGTCAAAGGCGATATCGGCCGGGGAAGGGATTTGTTTTTTGGCAAAGCGATCTGTTCCACCTGCCACGCGGTCGGACAGGAGGGGCATACCTTTGGTCCGGATTTGACCACCATTGGAGCGATCCGCTCCCGCCACGATCTGCTGGAAGCTATAGTTTTTCCCAGTGTGAGTTTTGCCCGGGAATACGAGACCTTCGTGGTTACTACGACGGACAAGACTTATACCGGAATATTGAAGGAAGGTCTGGAGAGCGGGATTGTGGTGATCGAACAGGCGCCGGGCGTTGTCGTTCGCATTCCTGAAGATGAAATTCTATCGATGGAAGCCGGGGAAGTGTCACTGATGCCGGCGGGCCTGGACCGGAGTTTGTCCAATCAGGAGTTGTCGGATCTGATTGCCTTTCTGGAAGCGTTGCCTTATACAGTGGATCGGTTGATAGAGTTGGG
>CBFGVZ010000127.1:0-10618 GCA_965652315.1 uncultured Saprospiraceae bacterium
CATTTATTGACTGTTAGCGAGAACTTCCAGTGAGATATACCTTCAGGTTTGTGACCTCGGTAGAGCACGGTCCTGAAGTGAAAGTAGTCCGGATCGGACTTTTTGTAGCCGCTGGATGATGGTTTCGATGGTTTTCTCCTTTTCCTGTTGCTTTTTATAGGCTGCTTTGGCACCTTCTATGGTAAACCCCTCCTCCTTCAATAAATTATACACAATCCGAATTTTCTGGATGTCGCGTGTGGTGTAACGCCGGTCGCCTTTTCTGTTTTTTCCCGGATTGATCTGTGGAAATTCGGTTTCCCAAAACCGCAACAGCGAAGTGGATACATCAAACATTTCAGCTACTTCTCCTATTGAATAGTACAGTTTGGTCAGTTTATCGATCTCTACATTCATAGGGAGGTGATCTTTTAGCTTATTTTATCATGGATTCCGGCAGCTTTAATCCAGTGATTTATTTGATTCCGCAGCCATTTTTACCAGTTGGCTGTATTCTGTTGGGGTCAGGCCGTCCATGACGTACTGAATGGGATTGACTGCTTTTCCATTGTAATGAACTTCGTAATGCAAGTGCGGAGCCGTAGAAGTCCCGGTATCGCCAATCAGACCTATGACTTCTCCCTTTTTTACTTTTTGGCCTTCCTTGACCAGGATCTCATGCATATGGGCGTATCGGGTCTCATAGCCGTGTCCGTGATTGATGGTGACATTGAGTCCGTATCCGGTGGATTTTTTTTCGACCAGTTCCACTACACCATCGCCAGTGGCTTGTATTTTGGTTCCTTCCGGCGCCGTAAAATCAATTCCTTTATGAAATTTGGGAATTTTGTAAATGGGATGAATACGCATACCAAAACCGGAAAGGTAGGTGAGATCCCGAGCCAGCTTATTTTCCTGCACCGGCTTGATTGAAGGAGTAGAATTGAGAATGTTTTCCCTTTCGATAGTCATTTTTTCCAGTTTGTCCAGTGCGATGGATTGTAAACTGAGTTTCCGGGACAGCGCATCCACATTGTTGAGGGTCGAGACCAGCAAATCCTTGGTATCGTAATCGATCAATTCGTCGTATTGTCGGTGACCACCGATACCACCGTTCCAAACATTATCATCCATGGGCTTGGTCCCGAAGAGGATTTCATGGATATTGGAATTCCGGTGATGTATATTTTCCAAAACGGAATTGAGGGTTGTCATTCGTTCGTTGACCATATTGAATTTGATCTTCATTTGCTCCAACTCCTCGTTCAAACGCTGTTCCTCGAGTTTGAGCTCCGGGATAAATGTACCGATATAGTTGAAGGAAAAATAACCTGTAAAACCGGCGAAAAGTAAAAATGCACACACTTTTAAAAGTGTTTTAGAGGTCGATTTTTTAACTTTGTCAAATTGTAAAGTTTCGGGGTTGAATACAAATTTCTCTCTATTCATTTTATGTGTCGAATTTCAAATATAATAGTACTTTTGATCAACGGTTGAAAAATTGATTCATTATCGGTGTGTGGGTTGGAAATTTCAAATTTAACAACTTCCCTTTTATTATAAAAAAATTTAACATTTTATGAATTCTGGTCAAATCAGGCAGCTCTTTTTTTCCTATTTTGAGTCAAAATCACATAAAATCGTCAGTTCGGCGCCAATAGTCAATAAGAATGACCCTTCCTTGCTCTTTACTAATGCAGGGATGAACCAGTTCAAGGACTTTTTTCTGGGTACAAAGAAAATTGAATACCCCCGGGTAGCGGATACGCAAAAGTGCCTACGGGTGTCCGGCAAGCACAATGATCTGGAAGAAGTAGGTCTGGACGGTTACCATCATACCATGTTTGAAATGTTGGGAAACTGGTCCTTTGGTGATTATTTCAAAGAGGAGATTATCGCCTGGGCTTTTGAATTACTTACTGAGGTGTATAAGTTGCCGGTTGACAGATTGTATGCGACAGTCTTTGGAGGAGATGATTCTGATGGTCTGGAAAAAGATCAGGAAGCGGAGGATTTGTGGAAAAAGTATCTGCCTGCTGACCGAATCCTGGATGGAACCAAGAAGGATAATTTCTGGGAAATGGGCGATACTGGCCCCTGCGGTCCCTGCTCCGAGATCCACATTGACCTGCGGGATGAAGAGGCGATCCGGGTGCTGCCGGGACGAGAGCTCATCAATAAAGATCACCCCCTGGTGGTGGAATTGTGGAACCTGGTATTTATACAATTCAATCGACTGTCCGACGGCAAACTCCAGCCTCTCGACAAAAACCACGTGGATACCGGCATGGGGTTCGAACGCTTGTGTATGGCAATCCAGGGGAAAACTTCCAATTATGAAACGGATGTCTTTTCGGGGCTGATTGCGGAGATCGAATCGGTCACGCGACAAAAATATCATAATGCTTATGGGCCTGAAGCAGGGCAGGATATGGCATTTCGTGTAGTCGCTGATCACCTGCGAGCCGTAGCTTTTACCATAGCTGATGGTCAGATTCCCGGGAATACCGGCGCAGGATATGTAATTCGCCGGATATTACGACGGGCCGTGAGATACTATTATACTTTCCTGGATTGGAAGGAACCACTGCTGCATCGACTGATCAATTTTCTGGCTATTCAGTTTGAAGGGGTGTTTCCTGAATTGAAGGCACAGGAAGAGTTTGTCACCAAGGTGATACGGGAAGAAGAAAAAAGTTTTTTAAGAACACTGGAAGAGGGCATTCAACGCTTTCATTTACTGGAAATCCAGGAGGGACGAATCTCGGGAAGCGATGCCTTCCTGTTATACGATACCTATGGTTTTCCAATAGACCTGACCGAACTCATGGCTCGCGAACAGGGTCTGGAGGTCGATATTTCCGGATTCGAGTCAGAATTGGCACGGCAAAAAGAACGGTCGCGACGGGATGCCGTTCAGAAGGTAGGGGATTGGGTTATCGTGCAGGAGTTGGAGCAGGATCCGGAGTTTCTGGGTTATGACCTTGTTCAGGTGGAAGGTGCCCGGGTGATGCGTTATCGATCTGTCGAACGGAAAGGGAAGAAAATCCACCAGATCGTACTTGATCGGACGCCGTTCTATGCCGAAGGCGGTGGTCAGGTCGGTGATACCGGTATTTTGACAGGTGAAGACGGTACGACCATTCGTGTTCTGGATACCATCCGGGAAAACGATCTCATTATACACCTTACCGACGGGGTACCTGCTCAACCAGACCAGCCATTTATCGCAGCGGTAGATGAGCGCCGCCGACAACGGATTGCGCTGAACCATTCAGCTACCCACCTACTTCATGCCGCTCTGCGACAAGTATTGGGAGATCACGTCCGGCAAAAAGGATCCTTGGTGACGGATACCCATCTGCGTTTTGATTTCAGTCATTTCGAAAAAATGAGTGAGGAAGAACTTGCGGCGGTCGAAAAAATTGTGAATGAGAAAATAATAGAAAATATTCAATTACAAGAGGATCGCCGTATACCGATCGAAACGGCCAAAAAAGCAGGGGCGATGATGTTATTTGGTGAGAAATATGGGGATACCGTGCGGATGATTACCTTTGACCCGGATTTTTCTCGGGAGTTGTGTGGAGGGATTCACGTCCATCAGACCAGTGAGATCCGATTGTTCCGGATTACAGGTGAAGCTTCGGTGGCAGCAGGTATCCGCAGGATAGAAGCCCGTACAGGAGAAGGTGCGGTATCGTATTTGAATGATCAGATCGAAGAGTTGCAATCGATCCGGGATATATTTCGTTCTCCGGTAAACCTTCGTAACCAGATCGAGAATCTCCAGACAGAAAACGAGGAACTGAAAAAGGCTTTGGCTGATTTTCAGCAACAACAGAGCCAGTCCCTGCGTGAAAAACTCAGCAAACAGGCCCAATCCCTGGGAGAAGCACACCTGGTAACCTCGGAAGTCAGGGATCTCGACGGTGCACAACTCAAAAATCTGGCCTACGAACTCGGTGAAAAATTGGCTCCTGCAATAGTTATTCTGGGCAATCAAATGGAGGATAAGGCACAGTTGATGGTGTATATTGATAAAAGTCTCACTGAGCGTTATGGATTGCATGCGGGTCAATTGATTCGTCAGGCGGCTACGCACATTGGCGGAGGCGGAGGTGGTCAGCCCTTCTTTGCTTCTGCCGGCGGCAAAAATCCGGGAGGACTTGGATCAGCTGTCAATCAGATTAAAAACGAGGTCATAAGCACCATAAAAAATGGGTGATCATGGTATTCAATTACTTCTATACGATCGTATTTCTGGTCAGCGTTCTGTTGTTTTTGAATATTATCAACCGCATCGTTTTTATGCGATTCGTGCGGATTCTACCTCCATCGGTAGCAGGTCTCCAAATTAACGATCTGCTCGATGCGGGTAAATTTGAGAAACTGATGCAGAAAATGGAGCCCGCTGTCCGCGCAAAAGCTGAGAAAACCAGATCCTGGCTGATCCGGATCATTATCGCGATGTTCATTGTCATCGTTTTAATCATAGTTGTGGGTGTCATGTCGTATATAAAATAATGATGAAAATAGGTGTTATAGGAGTAGGGCATTTGGGTAAAATACACCTTCGATGTATCCGGGAGATTCCCGGCTATGAAATGATTGGGTTGTACGATTTGGATACTGCGAGGGCCGGTGAAATTGCATCGGAATTTGACCTGCCGGTATTTGATAGTGTGCCCGCTTTGCTGGATGCAGCAGAAGTGGTAAGCATTGTGACACCGACCACCAGTCATTTTGAGGTGGCCCGTATGGCCATCGAGAAAGGCAAACACGTATTTATTGAAAAACCGGTGACGGATAACTCTGCAAAGGCACGTCAATTACAAAAACTGGCTGCGGAAAAGGGCGTTAAAGTACAGGTGGGACACGTCGAGCGGTTCAACCCGGCACTGATGGCACTCCGGGATGAAATCATCAATCCGGCTTTTGTAGAAGTACATCGGCTGGCTAATTACAATGTCAGGAGTAATGATGTTTCGGTGATTCAGGATCTCATGATCCACGACCTGGATATTCTGTTGCATTTTATCAAAAGCCCAGTTCGGGAGGTCAGGGCCAACGGGCTGAGTATTATCAGTCCCACAGAGGACATCTGCAGCGCCCGGATCGAATTTGCCAACGGAGCGGTAGCCAATGTAACGGCTTCGCGGATATCAGTCAAAAATATGAGAAAAATGAGACTGTTTCAATCGGACGCCTATATCTCACTGGATTTTCTGGAGAAAAAATCACAGGTGATCCGCATCGATGATGACAAAAAAGGGGAGGATGCCATAGAACTCAATTTGGGGGACCATGAAAAATATATCACCATTAGCCACATCGAAGGCCCCCAGACCAATGCAATCAAACAGGAGTTTCAAGCCTTTTATGATGCGATTCATAGCGACTTGCCCGTGGCTGTCTCTCTGGAAGATGGGTTACGAGCCCTGGAATTAGCAGAGATAATTGAGGAAGCAGTCTCGCACCAGGGGGGTATTAGTAAATTTCTTAATACTCCGGAAGGGGGTCTTGCATGAGAAATGCCCGACGCAACGCCCTGGTCCTCTATATCGCTGCTGACATTCTCATCAGCCTGCTGGTATGGTCCTTTTTTCAATGGGGTCTGGGTAATTCACCAGCTCCCGATTTGCCCGGTGTGCAGAGGCAAGGAGATGTGTGGCGGCTGATTTTTGTTTCGGTGTTCTGGCTGGTATTGTATCTTTTTCTTGATGAATATCAGGACCCCTACCGTAAGACCCGGTTCCGAACCTTTTCCCGGACGTTCTGGCACACCATATTAGGGGTGTTTATTTTATATTTGCTCAATATCCTGGAACGCCAAAGCCTGGGGATGGCGGATGTGTTCTGGTATTTCATTCTTCAGTTTCTGGCGATCGGATTGGTTCGGGTAGTTCACCTGACCATTCTCCATGATCAGATCCAGAAAGGACGGATCACCTTCAATACTATTGTGATCGGCAGTAATGGCCGCGCCTGGGAACTGTACCGGGAAATGGAAGAGCAAAAGGAATTTGCGGGTTACCACGTGGTCGGTTATGTGAATATCAACAGAACGACCGAAGCCCGACTTCACGATACGATTCCTCATCTGGGGGGCATTGATGACATCGACCGGATCATCCGGGAGCATCAGATCGAAGAAGCCGTGGTCGCCCTGGAAGACGATGAATATTCCCGGCTTCGCCGCGTCATGGATGCTCTTTTTGACTTCGCCGGTCAGCTTACGATACGTATTATTCCAGACTTATACGATATCCTGTTGGGTAAAGTCAAATTGAATTATGTTTACGGAGCGATCCTCATCGAAGTGGAACGGGAAATCATGCCTCGCTGGCAACGTGTGTTGAAAAGAGTATTCGACATCATCGTTTCCATTTTGGTTTTTTTACTGTTTTGGTGGTTGTATCTCTATATCGCAATTCGTGTACGATTGTCATCGCATGGTCCCATTATCTACAAACAGGAGCGGATCGGTCAGGGGGGACGGCCGTTTTATATATTCAAATTCAGGTCCATGAAGGTCGATGCAGAATCCAATGGGCCGCGGTTGTCTTTTGAAGGAGATGAACGATGTACGCCCTGGGGAAGCGTCATGCGTAAATGGCGGATCGATGAGCTCCCTCAATTCTGGAATGTATTGAAAGGCGAAATGTCGCTGGTGGGGCCACGACCGGAACGGGCTTATTATATAGAAAGAATCATGGAAGAGGCGCCCCACTACAAGCACCTGTTGCGTATCAAACCCGGAATCACTTCCTGGGGTCAGGTCAAATACGGCTATGCTTCCACGGTGGATGAAATGATCCAGCGGCTGAAATACGATATACTCTATATCGAAAACCGATCTTTCGCCCTGGATCTCAAAATTTTGTTCTATACGGTATTTGTATTAGTTAAAGGTTCAGGTAAATAGGTCATATAAACAATAAATTTAATATCTTAGCCCGTAGTAACCCGTTTTTGTCGGCATTGGTCCCAAAGACGATTATATTTATAAGGTATATGTACGCAAGGAAACTATTATTGGCTACGGTTTTGACGATAGCCTTTCTTACTATTGGACAAAGCCAGTCCACGCATTATGTTCGTATCGCCCTGCCGGATTCTGAACTACATTTTGCCTCACCACTGCTTGACGTTGATCACATCCATTACCAGGAGGGGAAAGCCATCGTGGAAGTACCCGCAGAAGTATTGACCAGACTGGACCAGAAGAGCATAGACTACACCCTGCTGGTAGATGACCTGACCAAATTTTATCAGAATCAGAACCGTAATCTGACACTTCGATCCCAGGAGGATAATTGTGACTACCGGAATCACAGGACGCCGCGCCATTTTGAATTGGGTTCCATGGGAGGTTACCTGACCCTGGATGAACTGATAGAACAGATGGACAAAATGCACGAATTGTATCCCGACCTGATTCGTAAAGCGACCCCGATATCAGATTTTAGTACTTATGAAGGACGGCCGATCCTCTGGACCGAAATCACAGGGAAAGGCGGAAATGAAAAGGATAAAAAGGGGGTTTTATATACAGCGCTTCATCATGCCCGGGAACCATTGAGCATGCAGCAAATGGTATATTTTATGTGGTATTTGCTCGAAAATTATGACCAGGATGCCAAAATCAGAAAAATTCTGAATCACACCCGGTTGTATTTTATACCCGTTGTCAATCCCGACGGATATGCCTATAATGCAGAAGTGGCCCCGCAAGGAGGAGGGATGTGGAGGAAAAACCGCCGACCACTCGGCAATGGTGAGTACGGCATCGACCTCAATCGTAACTACGGTTATAAATGGGGCTACAGCGATGTGGGTTCATCCAGCGATCCGGCTTCCGAACTGTACCGGGGTGCTGAAGCTTTTTCCGAACCGGAAACCCAGGCGATCAAATGGTTTTGTACCCAACACGATATTTATTCTGCACTCAATTATCATTCATTCGGCGATTATCTGATTTATCCCTGGGGATATGAAGCGCGCAATACCGATCATGACCGACATTTTGAATCTCTGGCCAAATCCCTGTCGTTTGAGAAACGAATCATCTACGGGACGTCCCGGGAGACTGTTCTGTACAATACCAATGGTGATGCCGATGACTGGATGTACGGTGATCGGGAATCCAAAAACCGGATTTATTCGATGACTCCGGAAGTGGGGCCTGCTGAATACGGATTCTGGCCCAGAAAAGATCACATCGAGATGCTTTGTGCACGGGAGCTTGAACAAAACATCCGGATGGCTATGGCGCCTCATGGATTTGTAATGATGGTGCCTTCAAACGAACCGGTCATTTATTCTTCCAACCTGAAACACCGGTTTTACCTGTATCCGGTGACGCTTGAGGATGGGGTGGTTCAGAGTAGCGTAACCCCCTTGTCAGATAATATTGTGGATTACCAGGAATCGTTTTACTTTTTTGGCCTGGAGAACAATGAGGAATACGAAATGGAAATACAATTGCGTCCGGATATGCAGGACGGAGAAGTGGTGCGCTTTGTGATGACCCTGGACAACGGGGTCCTGACGACATCCGATACCGTAACCTATATTTATTCTGCCGTGAAAGAAGAGATTGATGTACTCAGCCGCGAAACGGATATCGATAGCTGGGTTCGCTCCAGTCAGTCCGCTAATAGCTGGGGCAGTACCTCTGCAGATTATTATTCTGCTCCTTCCAGTATTACGGATTCTCCCAGAGGGTTGTACAAGACGGGGACAGAAAACTACATCGTCAGCTCTCAGAGTTATCGGGTGCCAATGGAAGAGGAGGTATTCCTGACCTTCAAGGTGAAATGGGATATCACCTTTGGTAAAGACTATGCGCAGTTGTCAATCAGCACCGATGGCGTGAATTTTACACCATTATGTGGAAATCTGACGACTGAAAAATTTGGCTACAACAATGAAATTATCCCGGCATACACGGGTGTGCAGGAAGAATGGCTGACCGAGAAGATCTCACTCAATGGGTACAAAGGCAACGATGTATATTTTAAATGGAATCTGGTGTCCGAATCGGCTGACGCCCGGGATGGGATTTTTGTCGATGATATGAAGATTACCTACTCGCAGACGATCACACCCGCAAAAGATCTTTTGGAGGAAGAGGGGGCTTACGAGCTTTTTCCCAATCCCGCTACCCAAACCTTGTTTTTGCGTCTGCCGGATGAAGCACACACTTTCCAAATTGATCAGTACGAAATCCATAATCAAATGGGTCGGATCGTGCAACACGGTGTGGTTGAACCTGGATTAAATACCTTTGAAACAGGTCATTTTTCTCCGGGGATATATTATATACAACTCAAGACCCGAAATAACCAAATTATGAAGGCTCGGAAATTTATTATACTGCCTTAATACCAAAGCATGCGATTCGTGAATTACCACCGTGCCGGGCCCTCGTATGATTTATTTATGGATCAAAGGGATCGTCCTGTTCCGGGCACCGGTGAGGTATTGGTAGAGGTTTATGCCATTGGGGTAAATCGGGCAGATCTGCTTCAGAGGAAAGGTCATTATCCGCCTCCGTCGGGTGCTTCGGATATACTGGGACTGGAATGCAGTGGGGTGATCCGCGAAGTGGGGGCACAGGTGGAGCAATGGACCCTGGGGGATGAAGTGTGTGGTCTCGTTGATGGCGGGGCATATGCGGAGTACTGCACCATGGATGCGGGCATGATCTGGCGAAAACCCGATCGCATGACCTGGGCTGCAGCAGCAGCCCTACCGGAGGCATATCTCACTGCATATCAGGCATTGTTCGTATTGATGGATGTGACTGGGATGGAGCATGTGTTGATCCATGCTGCCGCTTCGGGAGTAGGTAGTGCGGCAGTTCAACTTTTGAAGGACCGGGATCTTAGGATTTGGGGAACGGCTTCCGGTGCAAAACAGGCTTATTGTCTGGAATCCGGCTTCCACAATGTAATCGACTATAAAAAGGAATCTTTTCAGAAAAAAATTATGGAATGGACCGATGGGAGCGGAGTCGATGGGATTGTGGACTTTATCGGAGCGCCTTATTTCCGGGATAATATACATTCATTGAGCATTGACGGAACAATGATTATGCTCGGAATGCTCGGTGGCATACGATTACCCGAAATCGATCTTCTACCAATTATTACCCGCCGATTGAAGATTCAGGGTAGTACTCTGCGCTCCCGAAGCCGAAAGTATAAACGGGAATTGACGGCCGCATTTCTGGGTCAATTTGGCAAACATCTGGAAACCGGGATCCTGGAACCCTACGTTTTTGAGATTTTTGACTGGACAGATGTTCACAAAGCGCACGTTTTGATGGCTTCCAATAAAAGTCGTGGGAAACTGGTTTTGAAAATCCCGAGACCGAAATAATTATCGACCCTGGAGTCTTGAGAATCGGTCGTTTTCACAATCATAGTTCTTTGTGATCTGGAAACTGCATGGTTGCTTCCCAGAAAACAAATCAGGGGTATTGAAATTTGGCCGTTTCGCCTCTTTTAAATAAATTTAGTTCAGCAACAAGTCCACTCTGGAGTGGATCTAGCCGGGATTATATATGAGCAAATACCAAACATACCCAAAATTGAGATGACTGAACGTAATCCCGACACGGCATGTGTCG
>CBFGVZ010000128.1:0-10613 GCA_965652315.1 uncultured Saprospiraceae bacterium
CTATTTCCTTGAATGGTCCGGATTGCCAAGTTGATACCCAACGCTAAACCACAACTTTACGGGGTTATTTTGTTCATATGTGTCGATAAGAATTGGATCTGGATTGTAAGTTGCGGGAATTGTAACTAATGAAAATAATGCCCGGTCAATTTTTTTCCATTGCCACAAACGATAATTCAAACTAATCGAATACTTTCCTAATTGATAGTTTAAACCAGGATTGATTTCCAGTGTATAAAATTCGAACATCCAACTTGAATAATTTGCTGAAAATGCCTTATGGGTGCTAAAGGATGACCTGACACCAAGATTAATTCCCAGATTTCCAACTGGTGCAAATAATATATTCACAGGAATCGCAACCTGCTGAATCCAGTAATCATCAGAGTTTACGAATATTTCGTGACAAGGTTCACCAGGTTTATAATAACAATGATCTATTGGTCTATAAAACGTTAAATGTTCAAAACTATAACCTAAGCCGGTACCGACTTCAAAAACACTTCCTATGTGGAATATTCTCTTATTGATATCGACCCCATATTGCCAGGTACCCCAGGTTTCCGGTGTTCGGTTTTGATATTCTTGAATGAATGTTTCAGAATAACCAATCAAGCGTTTGTCATGATGTGCTACTGCAAGTTGAGCAGAAATCGTCACATCATCCCAGAATGACTGTGCCTGGGAGGTGCATGTCAGTATGAAAGCTAAAATTATTAGGCCATAATTCTTCATAATTCAAAATTTTCTATTTTACGATCACAACTCGTTTCCATACAACGGACTCCTTGTAATCGAGGTAACCGTCGATCACTCAGTCGATCTTGCTGCAAGGTCTTCCTCACATCGACTTTTGGAAGTACGGTTGGTTCCGGTTGATCTAGAGTGTACTCAGACAGTATAGATTTTATATTCAGGTCCTTTCCTAAAATAGTAGTTCTTACCTGAGCACACAAGGTAGTAAAGGACATAACAATTAGAATTCCGGTTAACATCGGAATGAAGCACTTCCCTGATTTAAATTTGTACATTCCTTCCATGACGTAAATTTTTAAAATTGTTATAATTGTAACCATCCATTCAATTAAGAAGGAAGTAATAATGCAGTAATGGGAAGCTTTATATCACTACATCTACATGAATAGATTACACCCTATTAGACACTAACATTTGTAAAATCGTCAGTTGAATTCCAATATTTACATTTTTTTAACATTTCGATATCACCACGTCGGGAACTGCCTCCACTTGGTGCACCAAATCTTATACCAATCAATACTTTTGACTTGGATTCTTGTCTGGCAGCGCACTACCAATTAACCATTCAACAATAAAAATTCTATTCCTCCTCAACAACCCAGATTAGAAGAATTAGTCGAGAAATATCAGAGCAATGACCATCTGGTATTTCTCGGTATTTCAATTGATGAAAACGTGGAAGTATGGAAACGTATGGTGAAGGATAGAGAACTAGGAGGTGTCCAATTGAATATCCGATCCGATCCGGACAACTCCTTTCACACGGACTATATGATCACCGGAGTTCCGAAATATTTAATCACTGATCCCAATGGACTGGTCTATGATGTAAATGCCAAGGAGCCCAAAAATCCGGAGTTGGTTGATGAGATTGATTATTTGTTGTCAAGGTGAAACTTGACTTGCGGATCAAATCCGCAATGATCGGCAGAGCTGGGGCTTTTGTATACCCAATTTTATCTTACGATAGAATAATAGATTACCAGATTGCAATTCAAAATGCAAACTCCTCACCCAGTAACTTCGAAGAAATCAAACCGGTATACTTTACCGGGTCCCCATACCTCCCTTCTTCCAGAAAATAACCCTCCACTTCCTTCGTATCCGGATCCACGATCCAGTATTCCTGTACACCACTCCGTTCGTACACGACCTTTTTCTGATAACGGTCGTACCGGGCTGTGCCCGGAGAAAACAGTTCTATGACCACATCTGGAGCTCCATGAAAACCATTCTGCTCAATTTTCGATAGATTTTCATTTTTGATAAATATAATATCTGGTTGGAATACATTTTCGTCATCGAGGTGGACATCGTAAGGAGCGATCCGCAACTCTCCAATAGGATTGTCTTCCAGGTATTTTAAGATCAAAAAATTAATCCTGTTTAATACTTTCTGGTGATTGTCAGTGGACGAAGGAGACATGACAAGTTGGTTTTCGATGAGTTGCGCCAGCGTCCCTTCCGGAAGCGCATCATAGACCTCCCGGATGGTGCGTGGTGGCCGCGTGATCAATGTAGCATCCATGAAATGAAGTTTTGTCTCAATATAACGGATTTTCGGGAATTTCCATTCCATTTATTTAGTGTTTTGGAAGAGGTCAGATGAGGATAGATCGAGGTTTGGGTGCAGATAATCTTTCAAAAATGAAAATCTTCTGCCAGCAGCCTGGATGAAATCGTGCCTTTCATTTGGATAGCTTTTCCATATTTCCCATTTTCCAGGAAATATCCTTCCGCTTCCCTGGTATCGGGATCCACAATCCAGTATTCCTGGACACCGCAGCGTTCATACACGGCTTTTTTCTGATGAAGATCGTATTGGGCGGTTCCCGGTGAAAGCAATTCAATGATCAGTGCAGGGGCGCCGTGGAAACCATCTTTCTGGATTTTTGGAAGTTGATCTTTCCGGAGAAACTGAATATCCGGCTGGAATATATTCTCCTCATCCAAATGCACATCGAATGGTGAAATGATTATCTCTCCCAGGCCTTTTTGTTCCACATAATCAGCTATCTTCCTGTTAATTATGTTTAGTATTTTTTGATGACCATATGTAGGTGCCGGAGCCATGACAAGTTGACTTGAAATAAGCTGTGCCAGTGTTCCCTCCGGAAGCGCATCGTACACTTCCCGGATGGTTCGCGGTGGCTGAGTGGTCAGTAAGGTCTCCATTGTAGTAATTTTTTCCCTGCAATCACAATTTTGAACAAAGTACGCTTACTTTTCGTTCCGGATTCCCCGATAATTCTGAGTTTTGTCTCTACCCTCGATTTCATCAAAATGTTTACAAACCGTTGGTGTTATAATTCACCTCACCTTATTTGCCCGGGAAGCATTTGCCAGTTGATGTATTCCTACTCTTCTTCATACACCCCTTCTCCTTCCTGGCTTTTTTCCAGCCAAAATGAATTCCGGGATTCTCCCGTATGAATGGTCACGCGCTGACTGTTGATCAATTCCAGCAGGGCGAGGAAAGTTACGATGGCGTGGAGCCGGTTTTGCATGGAACCGAATACCTGGTCGAATGAAGCGCGGGAGTGGCGCTGAATCGTGTCCAGAATATAAGTACGCTGATCGTCAATGGTATAGGGAATAGCAACCACCTGGTGCATGACCCGGGTTTTTTCGGTTTCAAATCGATCCATGGCAGCCTGAAACAACTGAAACAACCGGTACAAATCGATCGATTCCCATTCCGATTCTACCATTACCTTACCTGAAAATTGCTTCAATTCGGAAGCAATATTTCCGCGTTGGTGTCGCTGACTGCGCGCCTCTTCCATATCGGCCAGTTCCTGGAGCACCGATTTGAAGCGCTTATATTCGATCAAACGCTGGACCAACTCTTCCCGTGGATCGATCTCATTTCCTTCCTCATCAACTTCCTTGCGCGGGAGCAACATCCGCGTCTTGATCCGCATCAGCGTCGCTGCCACGACGATAAATTCGGACGCCAGTTCGATATTGAGCCGTTCCATCGAATGCATGTAATGCATGAAGTCAGTCGTGATCTGCGAGATCGGAATATTACGGATATCGAGTTCGTCCCGTTCGATAAAAAACAGGATGAGATCGAAGGGACCTTCGAACTGAGGTAGCTTGATGTAGTATTGATCTCGTGTGTTTTCAAACATGGGTCAAAGATACGCACTTCCTGTTTAGGTTGCCCCTGATGACAGAAACTTAGGTATGAGCGTAAAAAGTGCGAGCGGGAGCAAAAGTGCCATGAATTAAGTTGCTAAAATATTCACCCAAAATGCTTACATCTGCCTACCTGATGGTAGCGACAGGCAGTTTTGACCGGTATCTGCGAGGCAAAATGGCCACTTACTTCATTAGAAAACCTCCACGTAACCCCGGCTATATCTACGTTTTCTTCTTCGCAATTGACCATTTTACCAGACACATCCCTAAATCTATGATGCCTTTCCTCTCAATAGCCAAAATGTTTCTTCACCTCCGGAATGACCTGCTCACCATAGAGTTCAATGGTCTTCATGAGCTGTGAATGAGAGGGACCACCCACATCAATGTGGGCTACAAAACGAGTCAAATCAAACATTTCGATGATCCGGATTATTTTTTCCGTTACCGCTTCCGGTTCTCCCATAAACAAAGCTCCCATCGGACTCATTCCAGCCTGAAACTTATCCAACGTATAGCTTCCCGGCCATCCCCGTTCCCGACCAATTTTGTCCATGGAATAGGCGTAATACGGATAATAATCCTCCAATATCGCTTTTCGGGAGTCCGCGATGAAAGTATGGGAGTGAACACCTACTTCCATTCGTGCCGGATCATGACCATGAGCTGCATATTGCTCTTTGTAAAACCGAACCAGCGGCCTGAATTGGTCGGGCATCCCCCCTATGATGGCAAAAATAATAGGCAATCCCAGCCGGGCAGCACGGGCGACAGATGAAGTGGTACCCCCAACGGCGATCCACACGGGAATGGGCCGTTCGGGCAATGGATAAATGGTTTGCTGGCGGAGCGGCGCTCTAAATTTCCCCTCCCAGGTAATGGCTTTGTTTTTACGCAATTCGAGCAACAACTCCAGTTTTTCCTCAAACAGTTCATTGTAATCGTTCAGGTCGTATCCGAACAAAGGAAATGACTCGATAAAACTTCCCCGGCCGGCTATGATTTCCGCGCGTTGGTTGGATAATAGATCTATCATCGAAAAATCCTGGTACAACTTTACCGGATCCGATGAACTAACCACATTTACACCGCTGGCGAGTTTTATATGGTCGGTGACCGTGGAAAGTGCTGCCAGCATAATCTCCGGAGCAGCAATCGAATAATCGACTCTGTGATGTTCTCCCATCGTCACCACATCAATCCCCAGGTCGTCGGCCAGTGTGACCAATTCCACGATGTCCCTGAGCCGGTCTGCGGGCTTCTGATATTCACGGGCTTTACGATCGAAGGTCAGATCGCCGAAAAACCCTATTCCCAGTTCCATGGTTTTTAAATTTTTATTTTAACAAGAATGTATTGGAAACACAAAAGCGGTAAGAAGGTTGTCGTCCAAGGGGTCATGACCCGTTGACCGGAATTACAAGGGATCATGACCCGTTGACCGATATTACAAGGGGTCGTGACCCGTTGACCGGTATTACAAGGGGGCATGACCCGTTGACCGGTATTACAAGGGGGCATGACCCGTTGACCGATATTACAAGGGGGCATGACCCGTTGACCGGTATTACAAGGGATCATGACCCGTTGACCGGTATTCCAAGGGGTCATGACCCCTTGGATTATATGAGATTTCCGTAATTTCGTAGCATGGAAAAATCATCCAGCCTTTACCTCCTCCCCACACCCATCAGTCCGGAGGACACCTCCCATGCCATGGTGGTGGACATCCTGCCCCGGATCGAGGTCTTTATCTGTGAGCGGATTCGCACGACGCGCCGATGGTTGCGATCGGTGATTCCGGATTACGATATCGACGGACGCGTCTTTCTAGAATTCGACAAACACGCCAACCGCTTCCCCTGGCCGGAAATCAACCAATGTTGGGCCCAGGGCAAGGTTTGCGGGCTCACTTCAGAGGCGGGCATGCCGGCCATAGCAGATCCAGGTTACCAGGTCGTGGCTGCCGCGCATCAGCGCGACATACCAGTGATTCCGCTGCCGGGCAGCAATTCCATCCTGCTCGCCCTGATGGCTTCCGGATTCGACGGCAACCGCTTCACCTTTCACGGGTATTTTCCCATCAAAGAAAAAGAAATCCAGCAAACCGTCCATCGGATCCTATCGGATATCCGAAAAGGGTACGCACAGATCTTTATCGAAACCCCATACCGCAATGTCAAAACGATGGAGTCCCTGCTTCGCATCCTGCCGGGAGATATCGCTCTTTCTATATCTTCCGGCATCGGAAGCCAGGAAGGCCGGTCCTTGACGCGGACAGTGAAGGCGTGGAAGAAGATCGATGTAGGGTATCTGGAAAAGGTTCCAGCCGTTTTCCTGTTGGGGAATAGTCATTAAGCTTGGATGTAGCCTAGTAATATGTTCTTTACCAAGTCGGAACTGAAACGCTGGGACTACACAGCCCCAGCTGTGTAGATTGGAAAATTTAAACTTTGACGGTACTGGGGCCTACCATACCCACTTTTTGGTGGCAGGTAAACCAACCATTGCTGGTAGGTAAGCTCCAACTACCCAGGGTGGGTAAACGGGAAAAGAATATTTAGTACCTTTAGCATATGATATTGATCGATGAAATATCCAGTCGCAAAAAAGACTTCCTGGAACTGTGCGCCAGTCACCAGGTAAAAACGCTCTATGCCTTTGGTTCGGCGACAACAAATCGTTTTGATCCCGACAAAAGCGATATTGACTTGCTGGTTGAAATTGATGAAAACGACCCAATTGAACGTGGAGAAATACTAATTTCATTGTGGGAAAGATTTGAGGACTTCTTCCAAAGAAATGTGGATTTACTGACAGACGCATCCATAAGAAATCCAATTTTACGTCAGAGTATTGATGATTCTAAAGTTTTGATATATGACGGATCAAAGGAAAAAGTACTTGTATGATATCCTTCGTTCTATTGAATTGATCGAAATATTTCTCTCATCTGTAAATAATTTTGATGAGTACGCAATCGATCCAAAAACGCAAAGTGCTAAAGAAAGACATTTAGCAATTATCGGAGAGGCTGTGAATAAACTTGACAATAGGTTTCCTAACACAACTTTGGACAGCTCCAGACAAATTGTTGGTTTAAGAAATAGGTTAATCCATGCATACAATTCAGTGGATCCATCCATCATCTGGGCGATTGTAAATAATCATCTGACACCTTTAAAAAACGAGGTGATGGAAATGATCAATAAATAGCTCTACTCTATTTCCGTAAAGAGGTGCCTTATTACTAATTTTTTCAACGCGCATCAGAACCTAATTTTCAACCTGGACGTTAACATATCAAAACCGGGTATTCGGCTCCGAATCTTTGGATTCCAGCCGGATTTTTATACTTTTGAATTTTGTAAGTGATCAATGATAACAGTAGAAGAAATAACATTAGCGGATAGGAACCTGGAGAAAAAAGGTTTTCTAGATCTGGACATCGATCCGAGTCTCGACCTGGAAGAGGAGATCCAACGGATGAAACGGGAAAAAAACGCCATCATCCTCGCCCACTATTACCAGGAATCGGAAATCCAGGATATCGCGGACTACATCGGGGATAGCCTGGGACTCAGTCAGAAAGCTGCCACTACCGATGCGGACATTATCGTCTTTGCCGGTGTACATTTCATGGCAGAAACAGCCAAAATGCTGTCCCCATCGAAAAAAGTACTTCTCCCCGACCTCAAAGCGGGTTGTTCCCTGGCCGATTCGTGTCCGCCGGCGCTATTCAGCAAATTCAAAGAGCAACATCCGAACGCCGTAGTTGTGAGCTACATCAACTGCACAGCGGAACTCAAGACCCTCACAGACATCTGCTGCACCTCGACGAATGCGGTTGATGTGATCAACAGTATTCCACGGGACAAGGAGATCATTTTTGCTCCGGATCGGAACCTGGGGGCGTATCTGGAGAAAAAAACCGGCCGGGATCTCATTCTTTGGAACGGTTCTTGCATGGTACATGAAGTATTCAGTAATGAAAAAATTACTAAATTACAACTGCAATACCCGGAAGCCAGGCTAATAGCGCATCCCGAATGCGAAGAGCACATTCTGGAAAAAGCAGATTTCATCGGGTCAACAAGTGGCCTGCTCAAATACACGAAGGAGTCTGATGCGACGACCTTTATCGTAGCTACAGAATCCGGGATTCTCCATCAGATGGAACTCGCGTCACCCGATAAGACGTTTATCGCTGCGCCTCCGTCCAATATGTGTGCCTGCAATGAATGCCCGCATATGAAAAGAAATACGATGGAAAAATTGTATTTATGTATGAAATATGAAAAACCTGAAGTAAATTTGTCCCCGTGGGTAATTGAAAAGGGTGTTAAATCGATCGAGCGGATGCTGGAAATATCGGAGAAAGCGGGATTGGGCTTGAAAGATTAAATTTGGATTCAGACTGACGTTATTATACAGTTACTTCGTTAGTGGCCTTGCCTTTCACAACAATGATGGCAAGGCTTTTTTTTTGTAATGACAACAATCTATCAAAATACATGAGTTTAACCATCGTAGGAACCGTCGCTTTTGATTCGGTCAAAACCCCCTTCAGAAAAGCCGAAAAAGTTATCGGCGGAGCAGCCACATTTGCAGGCTGGGCTGCCTCCTACCTCCACCAGGATATTCGGCTGATTTCCATTATCGGTGATGACTGGCCAATATCAGAACTGGAGAAAATGCAAGCCAGGGGAATAGATACAGGAGGAATTGAAATCGTACAGGGTGGTAAATCATTTTTCTGGGCTGGCGAATATGACCAGAACATGATCGACCGTACCACCCTCCATACCGATCTCAACGTACTGGACGATTTCGACCCGATGCTTCAGGGGAAATACCGGAAAACTGATTTCCTCATGTTGGGAAACCTGACTCCGGAGATCCAACGGACCGTGATCGAACAAATGGAAGAACGTCCTAAACTCATAGCCATGGATACCATGAATTTCTGGATCGATATCGCTTTGGACGCCCTGGAAGAGACCATCCGGCTTGTCGATATACTAAGCATCAACGATGAGGAAGCCCGTTTGCTTAGCGGCGAATACAACCTCCTGCGGGCAGCTGATCGAATTCTGGACTACGGCATTCAATATTTGATCATTAAAAAAGGGGAACACGGCGCTTTAATGTTCAGCAAAGACGATATGTTCTTTGCTCCAGCTCTCCCCCTGGCCGAAATCACGGATCCGACTGGAGCGGGCGATTCCTTCGCCGGTGGATTTATGGGTTACCTGGCGGGACAGAATCAGATCGGATTCGAGCAAATGAAAATGGCCCTGATGCACGGAGCCGCCATGGGATCGTTTTGCGTAGAAGATTTCTCCATTCGGAAACTTCAGACCCTGACAAACGGACAGATCAGCCAACGGGTGGAAGATTTGATCGAATTGTGCAGAGTGGAAATAAAGGAGTAGAGCCTGGTACACAGGTGAGTGAACCCTGCCTGCGGTGCCCTCGGGCGGCGAGGGCTCAGTCCCGAGGGCGGGAAGGTTTCTTATATTGACATTGAACCCCGAAGTGGGTTCAAATATCTCCTCTGACAAAAGAACGACAAGGTCATTTACGTGAGGTCAGGAGTTCTGAAATTATACCTTTGATTTTAGAGGGTGCCACCCCTCTTAAAAATCCCCTTCTCCCATCAACAACTTTGGAGGAGAAACATTTAAATTATAGTCTATCGAAGCACAATATCCCTTCGGTACCTTTCCATTTTTATCAAATGAAAAAATCAGTAACAAAATGAATACTTTATTTTCGAAAATACCGATTTCCATTCTCGACCTGGCCACTATAACCGAAGGCGGTAACCCTGCGGATGCATTCCGACGTAGCAAGGATCTGGCCCAACATGCTGATAAATGGGGCTACCACCGGTTTTGGCTGGCCGAGCATCACAACATGGAGAGTGTGGCCAGCTCAGCAACGGTCGTACTGATTGGATTCATTGCAGCCAACACCAGGAACATACGAGTAGGTTCAGGCGGAATTATGTTGCCCAACCACGCCCCGCTTGTCGTGGCTGAACAATTTGGCACCCTGGAATCCCTTTACCCCGGCCGGATTGATCTGGGGCTGGGTCGTGCTCCGGGAACTGATCCGGTGACCGCTTACGCTTTGCGACGGGACGAGCAGGCGGCCTACCGTTTTCCGCAGAACGTTCGGGAAATTCAAACCTATTTTTCAGTGGAAAACCGGGACAGTAAGGTCCGGGCCATACCCGGTGAAGGACTCGAAATACCGATTTGGATCCTGGGTTCCAGTACCGATAGCGCTCGCCTGGCAGCCGCCATGGGACTACCCTACTCCTTCGCCAGCCATTTTGCCCCACGACAATTGTTTGAAGCCCTGAACATTTACCGAAATGAATTCAAACCATCGGAATATCTGAAGGAACCTTTTTTCATGCCTTGTATTAACGTTATTGTGGCAGACTCGCAGGAGCAAGGAGAACTATTGGCCACCTCAGCGCAAAAATTATTTCTGGGCATCATCACCGGAGAACGTTCTCCACTGCAGGCACCGGACCCTCATTTTGAAATGCCCCTGGCAGCCCGCGCAGCGCTGGATCAAATGACCAAATACACCTTCGTAGGTGATCCGGAAAATGTGAGTCGACAGATTAATAAGTTTGTCAAGGAAACACAGGCAGATGAACTGATGATCGTCTCACACGTATTCGACCACCA
>CBFGVZ010000129.1:0-10501 GCA_965652315.1 uncultured Saprospiraceae bacterium
CGAAGTGAAGCTGAAAGGTTCGGATCTGAACACAACTGGCGTATTGTACTATCAACTGGATACAAAAGACTTTACTGCAACTAAGAAAATGATCGTTATTGATTGAAAATAAGTCAGTCTGAAACATGAGTAACTGATGGTTTGATTGAACCGAGGATATTGATCAATAAAATCGGTTTTTGGGATGGCCTCTCTCCGCTCCCGCTTTGCGGTCGGAGAGGGGTTTTTTATTTGCGATTATGAACTTATAATTGATTAACCCGGATTACTCGCCACCTACAGTCTTGAAAAGAATCATTTTATAAAATAAAATAAAGTGCCGGTCATCAACCGTCAATCTTTTCTTATTTTAACACTATCCCCCAGAATAAATATTTAGTAAAAGCAGGTCTGGTATAGTCTTTGTATATAGTAGCTCAAACAAGAAAGTCTATGAATTTTTGGTTATTTCTACTCATACCGGTCATCGTTGGGATGATCAAAAAACAAAAAGAGAGACATTCCAGGGTCTGAGTTCGATCAGTCCTACTATTCGTTGTGTACGCCTTCTCAGGGATGTTTTGCCTATATCCCAATTTCACAAAAGCGTTTTATTGTTTCATTGAATCCAGGACATGAAAGTGCAATATCGCACCACTCTATGCAGGGTTTGTTTTCGATTATAGTTCGGATTTACCAGGATATCCATAATGCTTGATTAAATATCTTAGGTTAAAATATGGAGGAGAAGTATTCAGGCACAGTTTTTGGTTATTACATATTGAATGAAAAAACCATATAATGAAGCATCTGATTCTCGCATTTTTAATCTGTGCTATGCCCATGTTGTTGGAGGCTGACCCATGTCCAGACGATACGACTCCTCCGGTTATCGTCAGTAACGGGGATACCTGGGATTGTACGGTAAATATATTTGATGATCCGGATTCTGTATTTATTACGGTTACCGAAGAAAGTGAATGTGGTCTGAGGGTAGTCGAAATGGCCCGTTGGGAACTTATAAAAGGTAGTTGCAATGATGATTTTATCAAGGAATATACCATTGTGTGGTATGCCGAAGACATGGCAGGAAATGCGACTAATTTTACTCAGGTTATCACTATCGATCGTCCATCGATAGAAGAAGTCGTGTTTCCTCAGGACACCATGATACAATGCCCGGCTTCCGGATATGACAATCCGGAATTATATGGACAACCAATGATCAATGGGAATCCGCTACAAGACATGTGCGGTTTTAGAGTGAAATCGTTGATTCTGGATACACTGCCGACAATGAATGCGGAAGGATGCCTGACCGAGGTACGCAAGGAGTGGACCATTATTGATCAATGTTCCGATATTATCCTTAAAGACACTCAAAATTTAGTATTGATTGATACGCTTCGCCCCATTATAGCTTGCACATCCCTGAAGGATACGGTTGAGTTGGTCCTGGATGAGGGCTCCTGTACAGTATCTTATTCATTCCCGGAAGTCGGCGCAATCGATTTTTGCGCAGCCGACGAAGACCTTGTTTTTCGTTATATGATAAATGACCAGATAACCGGAAGTGAGGTCTCCCTGATGACCGGACTGTACAAGGGTTCGGTCGTGGTGACCGATCCATGTAATAACTCTGACACCTGCTATTATACCATAATAGTCCGTGACGAAGACCCGCCCATGATTTCCTGCGGGGAAACAGAAATTAATTTGACCGAATCTCCTCAGATAGTGTCAGTAGACGAGTTAGACCTGGTCGTGATGGATTGCACGGATGGCATAGAGCTATCCTATCGTTTTTCCACGCAGTCGGCCGATGAATCAGCCAGTTCGCAGACATTTACTTGTGATATGGTAACGGGTGCCCCAGTGGATATTGTTGTCGTGGCCATAGATACTAGTGGAAATTTGAGCAATCAACTGAATTGCGAAGTTTCAGTGACTGCAGATGATTTAATCTGTCCGACCAGAAGATCCACAGCCTTCCACAGCCCGGACAAAGCAAGGGGGATTAAAAACAGAAATTTCAAGGCTTACGTCAATGGCCAAAGATTGATTGTGGAATCTGAATCATCTATGTCTGGTCTGGCGCTATACAATTCGGCAGGACAATTGGTCTGGCAACAAAGATGGACTGAATCCAGGCAACGGTTTGAAACTGATTTACCGGATATGACCAGCAGCGGTCTCTACTTCCTGAAAATAGCACAGGGAAATGGTCAGTTTCAAAGTGTGAGTTTGTCGGTTTTCTGATCCGATCAGGTCCAATTTCCTGTATTCTATACATACTGGCTTCAGAACCCTCGAATCCACTAAGGGAGCGGGTTCTATTGGCATCGGGAGATGCCCCTCACAAAATTATTTTCAGGAAAAAGTGTTAAATCTATACATTATAAAAATTTTTAATGTATTATTGCATTATCAACAGTAAACTATCAATGAAGAAAAATTATCATATGAAATGAAAAACCACAGATTCCCCGACGTGATTATACGGTGAAGGGACTTAAGATCACGGGATATCCTCAAACTACGATTACCGGAAAAGCTATCCGGTAAGTCCTGCATGGAACACGATCTGTGACAGGAAGGGGATGGAACGGACAGAGCTTACCTGTTCCCAAAGCCGACGAATAGATCCGGAAGAACATCCAGGTGCGAACACGTGGTATCTATCGAGGGTAATTTGTCTTCGGAGTAAAATTTTAAACAAAACAAAGGTCTCATGATGAAAACTATTACACAAGCAATAGTGCAGGCGAGAGGTATGCACTATTTTGCCAGAATGCTTCTGCTACTGTGTAGCATTGCCATTCCACAAATTACCTTCTCACAAAACCAATGTCTGGATAATGCCAGGAATAATTGCGACGAAAAAACGCCTATTGTTCTTCAACTGGAGGATGTAGATACCGCGCAGGATGTGTTCCAGGTCCAGATATTTAGTGACTTTTATCCTGAAGATCCGGCAGAATGTGACCGGAGCAATTTCATGGTAAGAGTCAGAGATGTGAACGCAGATACCCTGATTTCCGATTTGAATACGCTTGATTCCATTTTCCGTTTCAACGAAGCCTGTGAATATGTAGGTAAAACCATGCAGGCGGAATTGTTTTATATGGTGGATGGGGTGATGATTCCGGTTTGTGAACGGCAGGTGATTCTTTTACCTCAGATTCAGTGTCTGGACACGGTATTGTATTGCAATCATCCTGTATTTGAGAGTATGATGGATGAATCGATCCTACCCCTGAGGTTTAGTTGTGATTCCCTCAACCTGCCCACGCTCAATTTGGAAATCATCATTCAGTCTTGGAACAATATGGTTACCATGGATACCCTTTTCCGTGTCTGGGAGGTAAGATCCAATAACAACAAAGGTGTCGTCACTTGCACAGATACAATTATAAGAGAGGCCATCCCAACAGCTAATGTACTAATACCTGCCGACGACACCATCTTTTGTGACATTTGGGACGGATCTGCCCCAGACCCTCTGGATTCAGGACGTCCATTCTTTGTGGTCGAATCAGATTCGGGGCTAGATACCATTTACCTGGATGCCGGGAATGTAACTCACTGTATTGGTGTGTCCTATACGGATGAAGCCTGGGGCCGATTTGATTGTCAGGTAGAAAAATACATTCGAACCTGGAAAATTCAAGACGGTGAAACCGTAATAGAAGGTGAACAAATGATTACTGTGCTGGACACCCTGGGGCCCGCAGCGGAGTTCCGGTTCACCCCCATTGATTCCATCGAAACTATTGTAGGATCTGACACCCTCAATTTGCCGGTATTCCGGATTTCGACAGGAGGACATGGATGTGAATCGGATGGAAATTTGCCGGTATTGTATGCCTCAGATGAATGTTCTGGTGTTGCGAAAATTTCTGCCTCAGTAATTGATGGAGATGGTATTGTACATGGACTAACCAATGGTGGGCCATTTATGGGATTCGAAGAAGGTAAATATCTGGTCACCTATACTGCCGCTGACTCGTGCTGGAATGAGTCAAAATACTACGTCTGGGTTCAGGTGGCAGACTACATAAATCCCGTCGTACTTCTGGGTGAAAGGTATAATGTGTCTATGTCCGGCCCTGTAACCTGGTTGGATCTGGAGGAATTCGTATCTCATCACGTAACGGACAATTGTGGACTGGAACTGGTAGTCGGTCGTCGTGTAGGTGATCATGCCACGGCATGTGGAGCGCAAGATTCACTGTCTGCGGTAGGCATGTATCGCCAGAAATATGCAGACTGGCTTGAGTTCGATGGTTGGGATTGCACTGGCCTGGTGGATGTTGATTCGGGATGGCTGGATAAAATTCCGTTCTGCTGTGCGGATGTAGGCTCAGAAATCATGATAGAAATAATGGCGATCGACCAATCTTGCAATGTAAGTAGGGGCATGACCATCATGATTCCCACGGATAAAGGAAATGCAACCATATATGAACGATTACCTGATATTTCTCTGGCTTGTGAAGCATGGGCGGAACACTATCAGGACCTGATCATCAATGACACAGCTGACAATAGTCTCAATCTGGATTCCCTGGATAAATACTTTGGTACCTATCTTCCTTATGTACCCGGCAGTGTGGCGGACGATGAAAAGATCCTTGTAGAAGATCACAATTGTTACATTTTAGATGGTATTCTGGTGACAGAGGAAACGATTTTTGAGACCCACAATGGCTTGATCCAGACCACCTGTGCAGGTGAACTGACTCAGACTGCTGAACTGGTTTATGATGAAGGATGTAACACCTTTACCATCATCCGACATTTTCTCGTCAACGGAAGTGAAATAGCTGTACAGGAAATTTCAACGGAACTCCGATGTCCTTTTGCTCCTGAATTATTTGAAATTCCCGCAAATACGGACACCATGGTTACTATAGCCAATATTGATATTCTCAAAAATCCGGACTACTGGACCGGAAATCGATTCAATCTGGAAACAGAAGGACCCGTATATGTGGGATCTGACTGCCGTATGGTAGCCATAGGGTATGTGGATAAGCTTATGGATATGATATCCAGCAGCAATCCCAACGAAGCCGATGCTGTAATTGTGCGTCAATGGTGTATGGCTGACTGGTGCAGCAGTGATATCGGACCGGACTGGTTATCCTCTATAGGGAATGATGGGATATTGATGTGGCAGCAAAATATTAAAATATTTGTCGATCCGACAGCTCCGGATATCGCTATAGCCAAAACTGATCCTACGTCCGGAAGTGATCAGATCAACACCCCGCCATCCAACGATGTTGTTTTTGACGTACGGGGTCAGATCCGAACAGAGGATGCGCTCAATGTCAATAATGTTACCGTTCGGATTACGACCCCGAGTAGTGAGGAACAGATGGTGACCAATGAGAGTGGCTCCTTCGAGTTGAAGGTTGATAAAGGGGCACAAGTGAAAATTATACCGGTGAAAAAGGGTGGATTGGAAAATGGATTATCCACGCTCGATCTGATTTTGATCCAGCGTCATCTCCTGCGCAAAAACCTGATCACATCCCCTTATAAGTTGATTGCAGCTGATGCCAATGACGATGGGAAATTGTCTCCGGCGGATGTATTGTTTCTTCGAAGAGTCATCCTGAACAAAATGGATGGAATCAGTGAAGCTACCTCCTGGAAATTTGTGGATGCCAACTATGCCTTTATCAATCGCAAGGAAGCCTACGCAGAAAATTATCCAACTGCCCTGGATATCGCGCATTTGAACAACGACCTTAACAGTGAATTTGTAGCAGTTAAATTGGGTGATGTCAATCACTCCGCCAACGTCAGTCGTTCCAGTGACCGATCCAACCATCCTTTTGTGGCACTGGAAGTAAAAGACCGTACGCTTCAACCCAACCAGATTGTAGAAGTGCCTTTGGTGATGACGGAAGCTGTAGAAATAGCGGGAATACAGTTTGCTTTACAAATCAACGAGCGGTATGGAGAAATACTCAGTGTACACAATGGACAAGTTGTACTGGACGAAGAGCAATGGTCTGTGGTAGACGGAAAGTTACGATTGAGCTGGTCAGACATCAGGGGTCTGACTCTGGAAGAAGGTGGGGAATTACTGACCGTGAAAGTTCAGGTTAAGCGCGCGGCTTCATTACGTGATATCCTCGCTATCGATGATAATGCTATCGAACCTGAGCTCTATCAGGAGGACAACCAGATTCAACGGCTGGGATTGTCATTCGCCAAAGATAATGAAACTCCCATCCTGGTATATCAAAACCGACCCAATCCGGTGCACGGTGAGACCATTATAGATTATGAGATTGCAGAAAATTCCGCAGTCAAACTCCAGGTACACGATGTGACCGGTAAGCTGATATACACGGATGAGGCAGATGCTGTCAGCGGCCAGAACCAATTCAGGCTGCATACGAATCAGCTTCAGTCCGGAGTGTTATACTATACCATTTCAGACGGTACACATTCCGCTACCCGAAAAATGGTAGTGATACGATAAGTTAATTAGACCTTAGTAGTTTTGAAAAGGCTGTACCATACGGTGCAGCCTTTTTTATTGATTTGGTTTTTGGACGAGATATTGTGTTACTGGGATTGAACCATCCGGTATATATAGGGGTTGGTATAAAGTGCTGGATTTGCATTATACATTATGTTGACCGAAATTTTTACATTTGCACTATGGCGCGAAAGATGGGAATTGATTACGGAACCCGGAAAACCGGTCTGGCGGTCACGGATCCAATGGGATTGATCGTGAATCCACTGACCACTGTGGACACCCGGAATCTCTTTTCATATCTGAAGGATTATTTCAACCAGGAAAAGGTAGAACTGGTAGTCGTGGGAGAGCCGTTTCTGGAAGATCTAAGTACGCCGGCCCAACATCATGAGGCTGTGATGGTATTTATTGAACGGTTTAAAAAGCAATTTCCTTCGATGGAAGTGGATCTGCAGGATGAGACGTACAGCAGCCGAATGGCTCGTGATATTGTCAACAAAACGATTGCCTCGAAGAAAAAAAGAAGAGATAAGTATTTGGTTGACAAAATTGCAGCCACATTGATATTACAACAATACCTCAATCATATTTGATCTGATGAAATTACCGATTTATGCGTATGGCCATCCCATCCTCAAACGCGTGGCAGAGCCAGTAACCGAAAACAATGCAGAATTGAAATCATTTATTTCTGATATGTGGGAAACCATGTATCAGGCTTCCGGTGTTGGGCTGGCCGCACCACAGGTGGGATTGTCCCGTAGAATATTTATAGTGGACACCGTACAGCTCCAGGACGAACCTGGTGAAGAGAAAGGCATCAAAAAGGTTTTTATCAACCCCGTCAAAATAGAGGAATCCGGTGTGGATTATGCTTATGAAGAGGGTTGCCTGAGTATCCCCGATATACGGGCAGACGTCAACAGGCAAAGCCGGATCAGGCTGAAATATCTCGATGAGCATTTTGAGGAACATACCACCGAATTTGAAGGAGTAAATGCCCGGGTCATCCAGCACGAATACGACCATCTGGAAGGCATCCTTTTTGTCGAAAAAATCAAACCTCTGAAACGAAATATGTTACGGCGAAAGCTGGACAAGATTCGCAAAGGGAACGTGAAGGTCGAGTACGCCATGCAGTTCAAATGATATTGCCCGATAACAATTATTTTCGTCCGAAATCAGCAGGAATTTCACCCCATTTTTTGGTTTCCCATTTCAGAATTTTATTTCTGACTTTATGCGACTCGAGCCAAAGGAGTGCTCTGTCAACCAGGGAAAAAATTTCCTTGTTGCGATAACTTCGTTCCAGGGTGGTTTTTACCTTTTTATTGCGAACCCATGACATCGCGGTCCGGGAGTCGCTGTAAATAGGGATGTCATATTTTTTTTGTTTGTCCAACATAGCCAGTGCATGAACAATTGCAAGGAATTCGCCCAGATTATTGGTGCCCTGTTCGAACGGGCCGCCATGGAAGATCAAATTTTTGTTGTGCGTCCAGACCCCCTGGTATTCTACCCGACCCGGATTACCACTGCTCGCTGCATCAACGCTTATACTATTGGGGATATACGATCCTGAATTTTCAGATTTCGGAGATTTTCCTTCATTGAACGCGGCTTTCCATCCTTTACGGTAAGCCTGGACGGCTTCTTCCAGGCTAGGGTAGGATTTGAATTTGGCATTGGGAAAATTGGCTATTTCGACCTGAGCATTGGACCAATCCTCGAAGACTCCTGGATTGTGTCCGACCCAGACCACATAATATTTTTTCTTTTTTACCATAAAAATTTCTATTTTAAGACCATCGAAGAAGCCGACTATGCCGGACAAAATTAAATATCTCATTGCATTATCCCAGTTAAAGGGTGTGGGATTTCGCCGGTCACATCAAATAATCCAACAATACGGATCTTCGGAAAACTTTATTGAAATCTGCCTTAAGAATCCGGGAAGCCTGCCACTGACCATTCGGGAAAATTGCAGTCCGGGGAATGTACAAGATGTACTGGCTTATGCTGAGGACCAGATCCGGTTCTGTGACCGGAACCGGGTGCAGATTATTGCATTTTCCGACAAAGCATATCCGTACCGGCTCAAACGCTATGATGATAGTCCACTGATCCTGTATTACCGAGGAGAGTATGATCTCAATTCCATGCGAACGGTAGGCATTGTAGGAACCCGAAAAATGACGCCGTATGGACAATGGATGGTCGAAGAACTTGTTCGTGAACTGAAACCTTACGAAGTGGTGACCATCAGCGGGTTGGCCTATGGGATTGACACTCAGGTGCATCGGTCCAGTGTGGAAAATCAGGTGCCTACCATTGGTGTAATGGGGACAGGAATCGATCAGATATATCCCAGTGCCAACCGGGAGTTGGCGGCCAGAATGACCCGTTGTGGTGGAGTCCTTACCGAATATGGAATCAGGACCAAAGCAGATGCCTACCATTTTCCAGCCAGAAACCGGATCATTGCCGCGATGTCCGATGCATTGGTGGTCGTGGAGTCGAAAGAAAAGGGAGGGGCCATGATCACGGCTGATCTGGCCTTTGGATACGGAAAGGATGTGTTCGCATATCCGGGTAAATCCATGGATACCTATTCCCGCGGTACCAATTTATTAATCAAAACCCAGAAAGCTCAGTTGATCGAAAATGCCCGGGATATGATCGAGGCCATGAACTGGAGCATCATCGATCCGTCAAAGTCTATTCAGCCCACCCTGTTCGATCAATTGTCAGAAGAAGAACAACTGATCATGACGACTTTTGAAAAAAATACACCCTTTCACATTGATCAGGCCCTCCTCAGTCTGCCATTTTCAAGTGCGCAGGTGGCCGCATTATTACTGCATTTGGAACTCAAAGGCATGGTAAAAACCTTGCCCGGTAGCAGATATCTTATTGTATGAGAAATTTGATGCTCAACAGCGCACTAGTATTGTCCAAAAATTGAGGAATTTTGCAAACCACCCGTACGGGTGTGGGTTTGGGGTGTGAGTTTGGGTTTGTTAAGGCGAGACTGGGAGTGTTCAAAGAAAAAGTGGGTCAGATATTACATTTGGAGAATGGGCATTTTAGATTTATTTTGTGGAGTTTTTAAATAACATCCACTTCAATAAACTGAATTGCTGGCACAACCATCTATTTACCCCTTTGGGATACGCATCGACGAACCGGTTACCACCCTCACAGATCTGATCATAGCTACGATTTGTCTTTACGCTTTTTTTTCACTGAAAAAGTATGAAACATCACATCATGTTTATTTCCTGATTCGGGGCTATTTTTTATGCATTGGGGTGTCCACTCTCTGGGGTGGATTGATCGGACATGGATTCCTGTATGCGTTTACGCCTCAATGGAAATTTCCGGGTTGGGCCATCAGCATGATCGGGATCAACCTCATAGAACGGGTTATGGTTTCGTATTCCCGGTCTTTCATACGACCTGTTTATGCGCGGTTTTTTTCCCGGGTCAATATTCTGGAATTGATCATATTCGCTTATTTGACCTTCACCACGCTCAGTTTTTCCTATGTTGAAATCCACACGGCTTACGGATTGATGATTTTCGTGCTGGGTTTCAGCCTGTACCATTATTTCAAGGGCAATCAGAGTAAGATGATCCGGTATTTTATCTGGGCTGTGATTGCTGTGATAATTGCCTTTTTCTTCTTTATCACGAAGATTGGAGTGGGAATATGGTTCAATTATATGGATATCAGCCATGTGTTTTTGGCACTATCAGCCTGGCTTTTTTATATTGGAGCCAGGGCCATGTTGGTCACGCTCAAATCAAGGTAGCCCAGGTTTGCCTGGCCAAATATTTTTCGGATTGATAAGAGCTCAACGCTATCCCCAGGACGTTTTGGATTGACCGATTAGATGTGTCGGAGGAAATGGTCTCTGTTACTTTTTTTGCTGAAAAAAAAGTAACCAAAAAATGCGTCTCAGCTCACGCACAAGCTTCAGCTCAAAAAATGCCAACCCACCTTGAAGACGGAGC
>CBFGVZ010000130.1:0-10484 GCA_965652315.1 uncultured Saprospiraceae bacterium
CGGATCGGAGAATCACCGAAAGAATTGAACCATGATTCGATCGACGAAGCCTCCAGGCTCTCCCGCTGCAAGGTCGTGTCTACCTGAGGGGTCGGTACCATCAGTTTGTTCATGTCGGCCGCCAATGTCAGCTTGTTGTATTCATCAAAGTTAATCTCATACGCCACTCCAATTCCCAGATTGGCCGGAATGAAAAAACTCCGGTCTTCTACGTAGGATATTTTGGAACCAAGGTTGCGAAGAGATAAACCTATATTGAGATTGTTTTCGTAATAGCCCTCCATTTCAAGTTTGTATAAAAAAGAAATATCGGCCGCACCTGCGATCCCGGATTGAATTTCCGCGCCATTTACTGTTTGATTGGAGGCCAGATTGGAATAAATGAATTTACCACCCACACCTACGCTCAGGTTTTCTCCCAGCAATCGGGCATAGCCCAGTGACAGTTCAAATTCATTGGGACTACCAAATCCGGTGGCCATTCCGTTTTCATCCGTGTACTGGATTTCACCCAGGCTAAAATACCGGAGAGACCCTGTCACCGCCTGGAAATCGTCGATTTTGGTATACCCGGAAATGTAACCCAGGAATACGTCATTTAACCCGATATTTTTCAGCCAGGGTGTGTATGTCAGTGAAATGCCGGCGTCATCTTCTGCAAAGGCCAGCCTGGAAATATTATAAGCGATAGCATTGGCATCACCCGAAATGGCAATACCAACGTCCCCCATAGCACCACTACGGGCATCTGGGGTAATCGTCAAAAACGGTACAGCAGTAGGGATAGCATTTGGACACTTGGTTCCATCAGGGAATTGAAGTTCTCCGGTAACGGGGTTGGGTTCACATTGGGCATGAACATATATTCCGGCGATAAGGAAAAGAAAAAACAGTAGTATTTTTTTCATGTTGATGGTTGTAATTCCTTGAAAAACGGCAAATATAAAGCAATTTTGAACAATTAATTCAGTAGCAAAAGCTTTTGAAAATCACTGTCCAAATGCGTGGTTTTGTTTCCCGATTGTTCGATTACTTTTATTTTGTATATATATACTCCGTTTGCCAATTTTTGCTGCCACTGATCCCGTCCGTCCCAGTATATTCCCCGGACCAATTGTCCGGTCGAATTCCGGTTTTCAATAATCCGGTGTGCCATCCGGCCCGAAGGCGTAAAGATGTCGATCACTATCGTTAAATCATCACCAATCAACGGATTTTCAAATTGGAATTCAGTTCGGTCGAAAAACGGATTGGGATAATTCAGAACGTTACTAATGGCCAGCTCTTTTTTATTGACATAGAATTCAACCGATTTTTCTGTCAGATTATTATAACTGTCCCATACTTTAATCGTCAGCTTATGTTTGCCCGCTTCCAAATCACTTAGCGGAAATTCCACACTTCCCCTGGAGAAGGAATTGAGATCGTAGCGGAAATAATTGTTGAGTACTGTTTCCGATCCGGACTGTCCATCCAGATAGTACACCAGATCATGCCCGATGCCATTGCCACTTACATTGATACCACTGATGTCCTCTATGTCCAGGATCAACATGGTATTCTCCTCGACTTCATCCCCCTCTATGAAATTTTTATCTCCCAGATAAATATCCACGGCCGGACCGTTCCCATCATCCTCGACCGGGTTTGTCGCAGTGCCACCGATCAGAAAAGATTGCTCAGATCCCCACGCATCCGATGTCATCCCATCATCAGCATACAAACTCAGTCGCCCCGGTCCGATGGAATAATCAATATCACGGGGTACAATGAATTCAAACTGGAATTCACCCTGATTCACGGATGCCCGACCTTTAAAAATTACATTCTGCCACACCGGATAAGATTGTTGATAGTTCTCATTTCCCTGCCCCAGGGTTTCCAGTATTTTTTTCTTGTCAAACAGCGTAGGAGCCAATTCTCCATTGAAAGAAGAAAGCTTTTGACCCTGATGATCGCCTATATACCCTTTGATGGTCACTTTTTCCAAAGCCCCTATACGGATCGAATCGCTGGTGGAAGGATCCTTCCCGTTGATTTCAGTGACGATCACCTGGTAACGGGGCACCGCAATTTTTAAGGCCGGATCCCCCAGAAGCGTAAATTTCCGTGAATTGATATCCAGGGTGTCTGACCGATTCGCATTTTTGGCCAGACGGATCCATTCACCCAGTTCAGGGGGATCGTCGAGTCGGTCCATTAGCCGGTCAAACAGTGAATTAGTAAGTCGGTCGTTGGAATTGGCGTAAACCACTCGCGTGGTTGTAAATAAAGCTATCGCGCCTTTTTCTGGCAGCACCAGCGAATATTCTCCGGCCGTCACCTCTTTCGGATCATCGTAGCCGCCAAATGTGCAGGTAGCCGTCACCAGGACCGGATATTTCAGATAATTGTTCCAATTGCTCAGATCGATCTTGGTCAGAATGGCCTCATCTGCCCAGCCCTTGGAATTGCCGTGCCCCTGATAATTGATGATGATACGCCCGTCGAAAGCATTGTTGTTGATCAGCGTGTTGGTTTTGGGGCTGGTCAACCCCTCTTTTACAAAAGCATCCACATACGCTTTAGAAATTTGGATCGGTGGTGCCTGTTCCTCGACACTGGCACTCAGTCGCTCGGTATAACCTACAAAGAGGTTGTAATTACCATCATCTGCCACCAGTAGCATATCCTTTCGCCAGTCTCCAAACCGGGCAGGATCTGTCTCATAGGCTATGATCTTTCGCACCATAATTTCCGCTTCGGCCTGCGTGCGGACCGGTATCCGGCCCAGTGAAATATCCAGTGCCCCTCGCAGCTCGCCTCCTTCCCAGTCGTCCAACAGAGCGTAGTAATCGTCAGAAGGAAAGGCCCGGATGGGATTGTAGGAATTTTCGGTTTCAAAAACAGGAATAAAACTTTCATCCCGGTACTCTACCTGGGCTGGATTGTGTTTATAGTTGAAACTCCCATCTCCGAACAGGACGACACGTAGGTTTTCATTGTTTCTGCTGTACAGCATTTTTAAGAAATTGCGAAGCGCGGAGGGATCTGTCTTCCCGGACGAAAATTCATTGTAAATATCGTAAATGTTGGCCATGCGCACCTCAAATCCGTTGTGTTCCCGGCGATGGTCTGCAAGTTGCTGAGCAGGCTGTCGGAACAAAGGATGGAAGACGATCACATAATCCACCTGCTCCAGCCCATGCAGATTTTGATTGGGGACGGGCTTTATTCCACTCACTTTTGTAACGAGGGCCGGGTCAAAAACAGCAAAATGTCCAGGGGCATTGCCGGAAGTCTCGTCGTAGAACCAGAGTTTGTCTTGCTGCTGTAAGACTGATACCAGCTTCGTATCGTAAGGCGTGGTACAATCCATAACCAGCAAGTCGTCTTGGGTGTTTCCGACCTCATAAGCCTGTCCGGTCTGAGTGGTGTGGAATAACAAGGTTTCGTTCCGGTATTGCAAAGGTGTAAAATAGGCCAGTTCCAGAAAATCCAGCCAACCCCGGCTATTGCTTTGACGGGTCTCATGGCGCAAAATCAATTGCTTTGATGTCAGTGCCAGTTTCTCAGTCATCGGAACAATCCGGGCTCCTATACCATATCGGTCTGACATTTGTACGGATAACATTTCGGCTGAGAATGTCCTGTCCCCCACCTGGTAAGATACCGTGTTTCGAAAATCTGACCGGCCAGCGAATGCGGTGGAAAACATTACGTTCTGGCTCATGTCGATAGGCAGATCGCGGATCATGTCCGAATAATCTCTCGTGACGGTACCGGTGAAAGCATCGGTATACCACGTCCGCCCTGAACCCTGGATGATGCCTTCGAGAATATTGTAATTATCTTTTTCGTATCGCCATACTGCAGATCCTGTGGTGGCGGGAGAAGGGGGTGGGGCGTTGAGGGCAGGGGGTGCGGCCATTCGCAGTCCATTTTCCACACCGTAACGTATAAAATAAAAATTGGTATCGGAATAAACATTGTGGCGGACCGTCATGTACCCCGGCTGATCCGAGGGCACCGTGATGTGGCTTCCATCTGCGTAGAAGATCAGCCCATCGCCGGATTGCGTGAAATTTCCATCCAGTAAACAGGGGACTTCCTGCAGATCATCGGTACGCTCGTCTCCCACACCGTAAGGCAGATGGCCCCGATGACCGGCAAAAACCTGGATTTTCGAAGGATCAAAATTTTGGTTTGTCCAGGAGGTGGGCAGTTGTTCGTAGTTGATCCGGTACACATTGCTTTCCAGGATAGGTATTTTGATCAGTTGGCCTTTTGACAACACCGATTCTCTGGTGAAAACATTGCTGCGGATCCGGACGCGGGGCCTGCCCGGTATGATGGTCACCTCCAGCCGGCCGGTTAACAACACCGACACATCGTTTTGGGAATTGGACCGAATGGGATACAGAAAGATCGATCCATAAAACTGGCCCTGGTCCGATTCGATGCGGGTCAAGATACGGTATTGACCGGGTAACCTTTCGGGCGCGTGGTAATCGCCAAATCTTTTTTCCGTGTCTGTAACAAGCGTGACCCGGATGGAATCGCTGCCAGATAGCGGGATTCGTCTGAATACCACCGGGAGATTTCCTGAATCATAACCTTCATTGATCAGCGCCAACTGACGGCCTTCGTTTTCCTGCCAGGTGAGGTCCAACAGAATGGTGGTTTGCCCGTTCGCTACCGTGATAAAGGTCCATAAAAAAAATGATGTAAAACTTATTCTCATGGATTCAGCTTGATCTCAATATCGTCGATTAAAAACTCCTGTGCTTTATGATTCCATATATACCATTCGGCCCTGATTAGCGAGCCTGCCGCGGAATCCAGCTCAAACCGACCTTCCACGGTATTCCATTCACCAATATCTAACGAACGGATATAATCAATGTTATACGATTCGTCGTCAGCGGTGTAGGTTTTCAATACAACCCCGATGTCTACAGCCTTGGAAGACTTAATACGGAAACGATACTGGAACCCGGTTTTGTCAGCCAGGGCCGCCCGATGAAGCTGGAGCGTGGCACTGTAAACGGCGTCCTGGTCAAAGAATTCCGACCGGTACCCGCTACGTGAATCCAAAGGAGTGATCTGATCCGCCCGTACGAACCAATGCTCAGCTCTTTTTTCATAATCCATCAGATAGGCTGCCGTATCTGCCTGCTGTATTGGCGGGGCATCCTCCACCTGGGCGTTTTGCGATTTTCCTATGGGGGAGATCAATAGGGTCAACAGAGCTGGCAGGGCAACCGTCAGCATGGACCAGGAGATTGCCCTGTTGCGCACTTGAAAAAGGATCAAAAGAAATAGTAAACCCATAGTCACTATGAAAATATGAGGGAGTCCTTCGTGTTGGTATTCCAGCGTGACGGTATGAATGCCCGCCGGAAGCGGGATCTGCATTCTCCCAAACCGGGTGCGTTGGATGGGTGTACGCAGGCCGTCAACCATCGCGTGCCAGTTGGGGTCAAAATTCTGATTAAAGACCAGGAATTTTTCATAGTGGTGAAAGACGGAAAGCTCCCATCGGTGATCCTGCTGGACGCGGATGTGCACTACATCATCCAGATTGGTGACGGTAGGAATTGCCCCGCCGGAAGTGTCACGACTGAAGTAAAATACCGGATATCGGCCGGCGACGACCTGATAATCCGGCAGGGTGTCAGGTAGGTGCGTATTTGGCAGCCAGGGCCAATAACCATCCCGAACCATCTGCTGAGTGAGTGTGCCGGTATTGCGATGCAAATCTCCTATGGCAAAATCATCATCGCTGTGTAGTCCGACGGGTTGGTTGATGTTGATAATAGGTTCCGGGTTTTGCCCGATGAATATCGGTTTCAGGACACTGAAATCATCCCGATACAATGTTTGGTCCTGGTTGAGATAGGTAGAAATGCTCAGATCAGTGACAATGCATATTCCAACCACTGCGAATGCCCAGGCTGGTTTCCGAATCCAGAGCGCCAGTGCGGCGAATAATAGAAAAAGGGCGGACTTCCAGCAATCTATGTGGATGTACCAGGCCAATAGATCAGATTCCGTAAAGGGTTGGGTATCACTTCCCATATAATAACCCGCCCCTGCAAATAACAATGATGAGAGCAGAAACAGGTATTTGACCGATGAGGGGCCCTGACAGGCTTTTTCCAAACCCCGCAATCCGAGTATCAACAACGAAATGACCAACAAGATGGTCATGGTGGTAGAGAATGCAGAACCCCGCATACCGGCATAGCCCAGTCCTTCACCAGATACTGCAACACCCAAAAAAGCCAAAACCATAAAGCACAGTCCGGCCACGGCCAATTGTACATCGCGGTGATTACGCCGGTATAAGAGGCTGATCGGTACCAGGATCAGCAGGATGATCCCGATATAAAAATGAAAGGAGTAAAACCCAGTCCATCCGGCATGGAATTCTGGTGTTGTAGTGGTTTTGGATAGGACGAAACTGGCCATCCCACTCAGAAACTGTATGGGATCCGCGGTCGCGTCCTCTATGATGGCAGGGTGGTGATGTAGCCAACGCTCCCAGTATATCCTCCAGACCAGAAAGCCCCCCATCAAAAATGTACACACCAATGCAGCAGTTTTTTCACCCGTTTGTCGGAGGGATTGGTGATTCCGGTTGACCCATAATTGAGCGATCAACAATCCCGAAATAATCCATACAAATCCCGGTCCGGTCATCGTGATCAGTAGGAAGTATGCCAATCCGGTATGGAGCAAGTGGACGAATTTTCCGGTTTTATGATACCAATCATTGTGATAGAACAGTAGGGGTAGAAATGCGGCTGTGGTCAGGATACCGATTTGGGCGCTTTGTACCACAAAAAATCCGGCCAGCGCATAACTCAATCCGCCGATCAGCGCAGTTTTTTCATCATGGACCCAGCCCCCACAGAACTTATAGAATCCAATGCTGGCGATAAATACGACAGTCAGATACAGGGCATTGAGGGATGATGCAGGATCCGGAAAAACCCAGGCGAATGTGAGTATCAGGGGGTTCCAGTAGAGGGGGAAATACAACGTAGGGATGCCCTGGTACTGATATTTGTTCCAGAGGGGCCATTCTCCCTGAGCCCATGCCTCCTGGATATGTGAAAAAACTGAGAATAGCAGGTCTGCCGTCTCCCCTTGCAGGGTAGTCTGACCGGCAAATAGGGGCCAGTACATGACGACCAAAACCACTGCCAGGATCCCGATAAAACGGTAGGTATGTAATGGACCTGCAATCATAGATCGATACGGTTACTCGATTTCATCCGTAAATAAAATTTCCTGACAAAATAAGAATATAAAAAATCCGTTTTGGAATAGACTGAAAAGAAAATAAAATAAGTTTAATTTTGGCATAAAAACGAGATTTTCCATGCGAAGATATATGTACATTGTATTGGCACTGGCTATCGTCACGGGGATTTCTTCCTGTAAAAGAAACAAGGACGTGTCCTCCACAACGGGCTGGAAATACAATAGTGAAGAGTGGGGTGGTTTCCAGAAACTGGATTATGAAGGTCAGGCGACCGGGCCCAATCTGGTGTTGATCCAGGGGGGAACATTTACTATGGGGAACCCCCAGGAGGATATCATGTACCGTTGGGATGCAGTTCCACGTCGGGTGACGGTTTCCTCATTTTATATGGACGAAACCGAGGTAGCTAATATAGATTACCGGGAATTTGTGTATTGGAACAACCGGGTCTTCGGAGAACAATATCCTCAGCGGGTCAATGATATCCTGCCCGATTCAATGGTGTGGCGGGAAGAACTGGCCTATAACGAACCCTATGTAGAGAATTATTTCCGTCACCCCTCGTATGATGATTATCCGGTTGTCGGTGTGAGCTGGGAGCAGGCCGTGGAATATTGTAAATGGCGTACGGACCGGGTCAACGAAATGCTGTTGATCGAAAAAGGTATTCTCAATCCCAATCCAGATCAGAAAAATGAAGACAACTTCAATACGGAAGCATATCTGGCTGGGAAATATGAAGGTTCGGTGCGCAACAACCTGAAAGATCTGTCTACAGGAGGTGAACGGCGCGTGAATTATTCGGACGGTATTTTGCTGCCCAGTTATCGGTTGCCAACGGAAGCTGAGTGGGAGTACGCCGCCTATGCACTCCAGGGGAACCTGGAATCGGAGGTGAATGACCTCATCACGGACCGGAAAATTTATCCCTGGAATGGCAACACTGTGCGGTATAAATGGCGCGGAAAGTATCAGGGAGAATTTATGGCCAATTTCAAACAATCTGCGGGTAATTATATGGGCGTAGCCGGACATCTCAATGACCAGGCTTCCATTCCTGGTCCGGTACGGGCATTTTATCCAAACGATTTTGGATTGTATAATATGGCAGGAAATGTCAGTGAATGGGTAGCGGATGTCTATCGGCCCATGCACAGTTTGACGTTGCGGGATGTGGATAACCAGGATTTGAATCCATTCAGGGGAAACCGATTTACCACGAAAGTTACGAATGAGGATGGGTCACTGGTCGAAAAAGATAGTCTGGGTCGAATCCGAGAACGTTTAATGACCGAAGAGGAAATCGACAAGGTGCAGTCAATTACCGTGGCTGATGCCCGGGATTATCTGGATGGCGATGAAGATTCCGGAGCGGATTACATCTACGGAGAGAATTCCCTGCTTTCTGACAGTACACGGGTGATCAAGGGAGGATCCTGGGCTGACCGGCCTTATTGGCTGAGTCCGGGTACACGTCGATATTTGAATCAGACCATGTCCAGTCGTACACTTGGATTCCGATGTGCAATGACACGAAATGGACCACCTACTGGCAATGATGGAGTGGGGGGTAATATGTTCAAGAAAAAAGGTAAAAAGAATAAAAGACGGTATTAGTAGATAAAGCGCTTCCGGAGCATTATGAAGTTTCCGGACGAACATCACACTCCGGGCTGTGTCCCGGGTTATATATATTGATATAACTTTAAAAAGCTTCCATAAATTTGTGGAAGCTTTTTTATTTTACAAGACATATGGTAGCAAATCAATTATTGGATCATTTGTTGAGTAGTACCGGAGCTTCGATCGACAGCCGTACTATACAGCCAGGGCAATTGTTCTTTTCTCTACCGGGCAGTCGGACAGATGGCAGTCAATTTGCGGGAGCGGCACTGGACGCAGGCGCATTACTGGCCATCGTTCCCCGGGATAGCGGACTGGGGGAAGAAGATCACCGGTACTGGGTGGTAGATGATGTTCTGACCACGATGCAGGTGTTGGCGCGCGATTATCGCCGACATCTCCAAATACCGGTGCTGGCGATTACGGGTAGTAACGGCAAGACCACCAATAAAAATCTTCTCGCTGCCGCTATATCCTGCCGGTATCGGGTACATTATACCGCTGGCAACTTCAACAATCATATTGGTCTGCCCCTGACTATACTCAATGCCCCGGCAGACACGGAGTTTTTACTGCTTGAAATGGGCACCAATCATTTCGGTGAAATACGGGATCTGTGTGCGATCGCCGAACCAAACTATGGTAGTATTCTAAATGTAGGAAAATCACATCTCGAGTTTTTACAATCGGTGGAAGGGGTGCTCCGGGCCAAATCCGAATTGGCGGATTTTCTGGCTGCCCGGGATGGACTGTTATTCGTGAACCGGGAAGAGGAAAGTCTCCAGCCACTTTTGGATCATCCGGTTGAAAAAGTGCTTTTTGACCGTCACCACATACCAAATGGCGATTTTGAAGTTGAAATCCGGCAGACCGTTCCAGGGATAGTGCTGGATATCCGTTCCCGGGCAGGTTCAGAAACCTACACGTTGGTGTCTCCATTATGGGGCTCGCACAATGTTCGGAATCTGGTGCACACCCTGGGGGTCGCATCATGGTTCAGTGTGGAAATGGCTGACATGATCCCTGTACTTGCAGCATATTCCCCACTGAACAACCGATCTCAGATCATTACCTGGAAAGGGCATCAGGTTTATCTCGACGCATACAACGCTAACCCGACAAGCATGAGTCATGCCATCCGGGGATTTCATGCGGCTAATTCGGGTCAGGGTATTTTGGTATTGGGAGATATGGGAGAACTGGGTGAGGTAGCTGCTCAGGAACACCGGGCGATACTGCAACTCGTCGATCGGCTGAAATTTGAACACGTTTACCTGGTGGGGGAAGAATTTGAGAAAGTGGGGCGAAAGCGCTTTCCCCGTTTCCAGTATGTGGATGATGTGCTCGATCTGAAAGTAGCGGATTGGAGTGGTGATGAACCTATCCTTATCAAAGGTTCGCGATACATGGCACTGGAACGACTGGTGAATGAAGGATAAATTTCGCGACAATATACCTACCTCATAAAATGTATCTAATTTCAGATCTCCTGACCTCACGTAAATTACCTTGTCGTGCTTTTGTCAGATGAGATATTTGAACCCACTTCGGGGTTCAATGTCTCTATAGGAAGCCTTCCCGCCCTCGGGACTGAGCCCTCGGTTCACTC
>CBFGVZ010000131.1:0-10371 GCA_965652315.1 uncultured Saprospiraceae bacterium
AAAAGGGTATTTAGGGGTGGTTTATAATTTTTTTCCGGATTGAAATCGGTGAATCTTAAAGGACGATATTGTAGGGTCAACTCGTGTGATGAATAATTCGGGCAAACTCTACCCCATAATCCTCACTATCTGATCAAAAGTATATTACCGTACTTTTCCTTGGTGTCGCCATAAACCGTGCGGTATTTGACGTAATAATTGTAATGGCCTGGTGGATGGATATTCCCCTTCGGATCGCGTCCATCCCAACAATGGACCGAATTCTGATTGGGATCACGTGGACTGTAACCAGAATTCTTGAATATGACGTTCCCGCGACGGTTGAATACGACAAACAATTCTATGACATCCACATACTGGTTCGTATAAACGCAGGCATGGGCGTTCGCCGGATTGGCGCTGGCCGGGACGATGGCATTGGGTACATTGAGGACATCCCCTTCACGAACGTAAATCTGGAATGTATCGGTGATGATACATCCGTATGCATTAGTCATAATTGCCGTAACGGAGCGGGTTTCAAACAATTGCTTCTGCACCGGTTCCACGCAATCATAATCACAGGATAAAGTGTCCGGATTGAGTATCCAGGTGTATTGTTCGGAAAAGGGGGCATCTGCAGACACGTATTGGATGTGGAATGCCGGATCATTGAAGTCGATGCTGTCCCCACTATTGATAGTGGTGTCCGGGATAGTTGCTACCCGGTCCATGATCCCCCGGAGTTCAGGCATCAATGTCGTATCCAGCGTACACCCATACTGGTCTCTGGCCAGGATATGATAACTTTCGTTGGCATACAAAAAAGGGAATGTATCGACATCAGAAAAACTTCCATTATTGACGCTGTAGGTGACCTGACTCATATCCGATGCACCGATCAGTGAATCCATGATGGCAAATCCCGCCCGGTTGATATCACACGCCGGTTCGGTGAGGAACAGGTCAAAATACCGGAGCCGGGAAGGTGCTCTGACATTTCGGTACTGTCCCTCTACTTTACATTGATTGATGGTATCCCGGGCGCTGAACGTGTACACACCCTCCCGGGAAATATTTTCCGCCACCGAATCGGTCGAGATAGGCGCTCCGCTACTTCCGTACCGCCATTCGTACACATAATGCTCAGAGGGCGGATAGACACTGGAAATTAGATTCGCCTGTGATCGTTCACACCGGATCGAATCATCGATCGTCAGTTCAACCGCCATGACGCTGGAAATATCCTCAATTTCCACGACTGTAGTGGAATCACAGGCATTATATGGATTGATGACGGTCACCAAATACGATCCACTGGCCAGATCAGGAGATTCCAGTCCACGGCCCAACTCTGCCATGGTTCCCGGCTCGTACCAGATCGCCTCAAAAGTATCCAGTTCCGGCAATATAATGGCTTTTCCCCGCTGGTCCTCACATCCCGCAGCCTGGATTTCCAATTCAAATTCCGGTATGACTGTATGATCTATAAAAAAAGTGTCAATTTTGGAACAACCATTATCGCCCTCGAGATACAAAAGATAATTTCCCCTGGCATCAATCTGGATGATGGAATCTTCAAAAATCTGGTTGTCGGGCCGTTGCCAGTATCTGGTGGTGACCGAATCCTGAGTGAAATAGGTGAGATCTACCAATTTGTCATTACATCCCAGGGATAAAAAACCTACCGAGTCTACCAATGGGGCGCTCAGGTCATCATAAATTTCCATTTCAGCGGTGCCCTCACATCCGTTTTTTCCAGCGTATGTCACCGTGTAAATCCCCGGTACCTGGAAATTGGGCCGAATGGCTTTGGAACTAAACCCTTCCGGTCCAGTCCAGGTGGCTTTTTCTATGTGCCCCGTATTGATATCGCTGCGAAGCTGAATCTTGGATCGGGCGCAGGTGAGGGTGTCCGTTCGCAGATTCAGGGTGACTGCGCTGGTGTCCAGTTCCACATGATGAGCAGCCGTGTCGACGCAACCGTTATCGAAACTGACCGCAACCTTGTAATCTCCCGGAAATTCAACATCAAGTGTCCGTTGATCCCCAATGGGGGCCATACCGTAAAACCATTGATAACGGATGGGCCGGGTGATCGAATCAGGCGTCTGTACCCGCAGCACCGGGTTGAGATTGTTACAGTTGATAATCGGTTTGTTGATGGTGAATGGTACCGCCATTTTATCTTCGTCGACGCGCAGGGACTTAGACACAAGACATCCGCTGTTAAACTGGATCGTCAGACTGATTTGCCCGGGATTGTATACGTCAAAAGTGTCACTTACGCTGGCCTGACCACTCTCGTCGATCCACTGTACTTCTCTGACTTGATCGTAATTCTGCAGGTGAACCCGGGAAAAGTCCGACTGACATGTGATGGGCGGAGCGATCACATCGGGAGCGGCACCTGCAGTTTGACGGATGACCTCCGTCGAAAGCGTAGTTTTACAGCCGTTTTTACCCTCCACCAGGACGTTATATTCGCCAACATCCAGTTTGGGCTGAAATTCAGTAGATGACCAGCCCCCGGGACCGATCCAGGAAATGGACCGCAATGTGGACGTGTCAATCAGCGGAATTATCCAGTTTTGGCCCGACACACAAGGCAATTCATATTGCGGCCGCAGATTGATCATCGGGGTGGATCGGTCATCTACGACTTCGATGGTCCCTTCGGTGTAACAATCGTTTCTGTTAAATGCTATAAATCTATAGTGACCCGGCTGGCTGACTACAAATTGTTTTGGTCCATCCGATATTTCCATGCCATCCTGATCATACCAAACGGTCCGTACGATGGCGTCTCCTCGAATGGTTAATGTTGTTCTGCCACTGGAACAATCCAGGTACTGTGTCTCTTCATATTTCACGGTGGGCGGTTCCTCTGAAAATGCTACTTCGATGGTCTGCTTATCATTACATCCATTCGTTGTATCTGTGTACACAAAAACATATTTTCCGGGCTTACTGATGTTGTTAATTGGGTTGAGGTATGGAATGGTGTCCTGACCTTGATCTAACACATATCCCAAATCAGCAAACCGGCCTTTGTTCACGATTTCGATCCTGCCCGGCGTACCACTGCAGCCGATATTTGATTTGTTGACATTGAGACTGCGGGGTGTCCGCTGATCCGGAAAAGGAATTTCAAATTCACTGACGCAGGCTCCTTTGTTCAGTGCGATGCGTATCGATCCCGGTTCATTGGCAATAATAACTCCATTTTCCAGTTTGATATCCCCGGTAGATTTAACAACCGGATTGCAATTTTCACAATCACTGATCGTGATGGGAATTTTACGATCGGGTGTTCCGCAGACGAAATTCCGGTCCAGATTTTTATCATACGTTAGATCCGGTTTGCCATCTTCCACGCTGACATCGATGGTTTTGGAGGTGGGACACCGGCTCTCAGGATGCGTGACGGTCACCCGGACCGTACCGGCTTCGATCACTGTAGCCGTGTTTTTGGGGTTGCCCCGGGTCGCCCCGGTCCAATTGATATTGTAACTATCCTCTTCTGCTTTTACTGTTGCCTGAAGTTGAATACTGGTCTGGTTACAGGGAATTTCAGCCGAAGCGGGCACCTGAAAATCAATAGTTTCGAGGTTGGTCCTCACTTCGTGTTCCAGGGTGTGGGAACAACCGGTAGCGTCGGTTAACGATGCCGAATAAGTGCCATCCTGACCAATCGCAATTTCATCTCCACTCAAGGTCTGCCCATCCGGCAGCGTCCAGGTTACATCAAAATTTCCCTCGAAACTGGCAATCAGCCGATTATCTCCACCTTCATTGGAACAATTGATCAGTTCAGGTCCATTGATCTGAAAATTGATCCCGGCGGTTTGATCTTCGATCCACACCGTCCCCGAAACCCCGCACTGGCCTTCGTCAAATGCCTGGAAAGTATAAAACCCCGATTGGTTGGTTGTCAATGTCAGGTTATTGGAAAACAGCTCTCCATCCAAAGACCATAAATAATGCTCATACTCCCGGCTAAGTGCCGGTGTGACTTCCACCGGCTCATCGGGGCAGGTGATAGCGGCATCCTCCAGGCCAATCGATTCGCTGGTTTCAGGGGGTTTGACCAGCAGGTGCTTTTGTAGTGTACAGGTCTCGTTGGACACGGAGACGGTATAAAGGTCGGGTTTTGTAATCGTCAGGATATTTCCCTCGATGCTCGCATACTGCTCCGGTAGGACAGTGGCATCGTCAAAATTGGTGCCGATTTCAAGCACCAGGGGATTGGACGAGCATAGCGTATATTCATTGGACAAGGTGATGACTGGTGATGTGGGATCTGTTTCCAGGGTATATGCCACCGTGTCGAGGTAATCCGATATTCTGAACACCACAAAATAGGTGCCGGGAGCATTCACAATGATTTGTTCCGAGGCGATGTCCGACTGGTTACTGATCTTACCATCCCGGGTGAACCATCGCTGAACCTCAAAGTTTTGTTCCGTGGACACCGAAACACCGATGGAGGTGTGATTGCAATTGTATAGATGATCCTGTGAAAATTCCGGATGATATTCCCGGAAAATGACCTCAATTTGAACCAGACTGTCACAACCGTTTTGGTCGGTATAAGATTCGGTGACGGTCTGGTTCGTAGTAATTCTTTGGCCGTTGATGACCACAAAATCCCGGCCATAAACCTCCAGGGTTTCCTGCTGATACCCGGGATTGGATAGGATAGTGATTTTCTCCGAGGCGTTGGAAATTCCTCCACAGATCGTCGCTTGATTTCCGTAGAACAGATCGTTGAGCGCGGTCGTATTGCGTACATTGTCGATAAGAGCACTGTTCTCGGCGCGGTATTGCACGCCAAGTATTCTGTAATTGCCCCGGTTAAGCGTTCGCAGGTCGGGATTGAGTCCCCGGCTTACGATCTGGTTTTTTCCATTGACGACCAGAAAGGTTCGGAGAAAGCCTGGAGTGAGATTCCCATTGATGAAAGTTGGCTGGATGGAAGCCAGAGCCGGATCTCCCCCGCAAAAGCTCCCGTGATCCCTGTCACTGACGAAATTGCGGGGTACGGAACAGGGATTACACCACACCGGTGCCTCACAGAACAGAAGTTCAAAACTAATAAGCCGTCCCTTACCCCCATTTATCCTATCTACGTAATTGAGGTTCCAGGTCCCGGTCAGCCGATCCCCGTCAAAATGTTCCAGGCCGTTTTCGCCATCCGGGTAGTACGAGCCCACATAGTTTTGGTTTTCATCCCATTTGTTATCGCCCCACAATGGTTTTTTGAAATCATCCGGATGAGCTTCATTGTCTCCCCGGATAAATACTACATTGAAAGTGCTTCCGTTTGTTTTGGAGGAGGCCGATTTACCAGCTATAAGGACCAGTCGCTTGCCGCTTGGACTCTGTAGTACGAACCGGAGTTCATCTGCGAATTCATGTTGGAAGGAAAGCCGGACTCCACATAGGATCCGGTTGGAAGAGTGGGTGGTATTGGCTTCTATCCGTGTGTTATAAGCCCGGCCATTATCCGGTATATCGACATCCGGTCTGACCGCACATTGTTGGGAACGGGCCAGGATTGAAAACAGTAAAAAAACATACACCAGGTAGAACCGGATCATATAAACTACTTTTGCAACTGAAGCGTTGTAAAGGTAACAGGTTACCTTAGAGAAAATAACGTTTGGATAACATTTTGATTATTCAAAAAAATTTGTGATCTTGACTTTAACGATATATCCGAAAGCTTTGGATTTCGTTGGAATAGAACCGCTAAACCTTCGCTACTACCAAAGATATCGGATATATTTCTGAGAATAGAAAAAAAGTATATCGGAATAGGGAATTATTCTGAATACGGTGAAATAATATGAAGCGGTTACCGAGGGTGGCCGGGACAGGACGACACAAAAATCAGAATCAATGCATGACATTGAACCATTTTACAATTGGCGAAACCATTATTCTGTCGAGGAGGACGAGAATTCACCCTTCTACGGCCGGGAATATGACCAGTTTTATTTTAGCAATAAAATTTATAATTACTATATCCACCCGCAGTGGGATGATTTTGGTTCGGATACGCTGTATTTGAAGGTGCTGTATGCGGATTATGAGGAAGGTTTCTGCGTTATCGAACTGATGGGAGAGTGGAATGACTGCCTTCACAATGATGTGATGTACCTGAAGAGAAAGGTAATTGATACACTGATGGATAAAGGAATCCATAAATTTGCACTGATCGGAGAGAACGTACTCAACTTCCATAGGGGAGACGATGACTATTACGAAGAGTGGTATGAGAATACCCTGGAAGAGGAAGGATGGATTTTATTTGTGAACCTGCATCAGCACGTATATGAGGAAATGTGTAATGCCCGGTTACAGCAGTATGTCCATCTTTTGCCGCTTCTGATGAATTATGAATGGCGAAAATTTACACCGGATAATCTGTACAGAACGTTCGATGCATTGGTGAATAAACAAAAATATATAGAAACTGAATAGCCCAGCACACAAATCCGGATTTGTCAACATCATTGGTTTGCCCAATGTAGGAAAATCCACGCTCATGAATCAGTTGTTGGGTGAAAAACTGAGTATTGTAACTCATAAACCTCAGACGACCCGACACCGGATCCTGGGGATTCTATCCGCACCGGAATACCAGGCGATACTTTCAGATGTCCCTGGTTATGTGGAAGATGTGAGTTATCAGATGCATCAGAAGATGAATAGCTACATAGAGGAATCTTTCCAGGATGCGGACATCCTTCTAGTCATGACCACCCCTGGTGAGAAAGGAGAGCTGGCAAATGATGTCATTGAGCGAATAAAACAGGCAGATGTTTATAAAATATTGGTGATCAACAAAATAGATTTATCTGATTCAGATGAAGTTGCAAGCTGCCGGGAAGCGTGGAATGAAAAAATCCAATTTGATACCACCCTTGCTATATCGGCTGAGCACGGGCAGGGCGTAGGAGATCTCCTCGACCTCGTCGTCATGCACCTTCCGGAGGGGCCGGCTTATTACCCCAAGGATCAACTATCGAACCGAAATATTCGATTTTTCATAAGTGAAATCATCCGGGAACAGATTTTTCTGCAATTTCGCCAGGAAATTCCATATTCTGCGCAGGTTGATATTGAGTCGTACCGCGAAGAGGCCGACATCATTCACATCGAGGCGATGATATATGTGAACCGGAAGAGTCAGAAGCATATCATCATCGGTAAACAGGGCGCGGCGATAAAGGAACTGGGTATCGAGTCCCGTAAAAATATCGAGGAGTACCTCGGCAAGAAAGTATTTTTGAAATTACATGTAAAAGTGCGCGAAAAATGGCGGAACAACGAAGATCTGCTGCGTAAATTTGGTTATTAACAGTAGGATCTATGAGTAGTTTAGTGGCTATAGTGGGCCGGCCCAATGTGGGGAAATCAACTTTGTTCAATCGGATACTGGGTGAAAAGAAAGCGATAATCGACGACATTAGTGGGGTGACAAGGGACCGCATATACGGCGAAGGCATGTGGAACGGGCGGCAATTTTCCGTGGTGGATACGGGCGGTTTTGTAGAAAATTCGGATGATGTATTTGAATCGGAGATTCGCAATCAGGTTGTCATCGCGATTGAGGAAGCCGACGTGATCATATTCATGGTGGATGTGACCACTGGAATCACCGACCTGGACAACGACGTGGCCCGGATGCTCCGTTCGGTGGAGAAACCTGTCGTGCTGGTTGTCAATAAAGTTGATAATTATTCGCGGCAACTGGAGGCCAACGAATTTTGGAGTCTGGGGTTTGACCGGACTTTTTTTATGTCTTCTCTGACGGGAAGTGGCAGTGGGGAAGTACTGGATGAAGTGGTAGAACTGCTTCCGGAAAAGCGACCCGAAGATGTGAGAAAGATCCCGGGACTGGCCATTATCGGACAGCCGAATGTGGGAAAGTCAAGCCTGATCAATTCCTTTCTGGGGGTAGATCGCAACATTGTCACCGACATTGCAGGTACCACCCGGGATTCGATCCATACTTATTTCAATAAGTTCGGCAAGGAACTATACCTGATTGATACGGCGGGGATACGAAAAAAATCTAAAGTCCACGAAGATCTGGAGTTTTATAGCGTGCTTCGGGCTATCCGGGCGATTGATGACGCTGATGTCTGTGCGTTGGTGATCGATGCGACGGTGGGACTGGAAAGTCAGGATATGAAATTGTTGCGCATCGTACAGACGCGGAAAAAGGGGGTTTTGATCGTGGTTAACAAATGGGATCTGGTCGAGAAAGATACGCATACGATGAAAGAATTTGAGAAACGGATACTGGAACGATTGCGCCCTTTCGATGACGTACCCATTTTGTTCACCAGCGCAACCGAGAAGGTGCGCATCATGCAAATATTGGATACCGCCCTGGACGTATATGAACGAAAATCGCGGAAATTCAAAACATCGGAGTTGAATCAGAAGATACTGCCCATCATAGAAAAAACCCCACCTCCTGCCTACCGGGGAAATTTTATCAAGGTCAAATATATTACCCAACTCCCCCTTTCTTATCCGGCTTTTGCTTTCTTTTGCAACCATCCCCGGGAGGTCAAACAACCATATCGACAGTTCCTGGAAAACAAGTTACGTGAAATTTATAATTTTACCGGGGTGCCTATTGCCGTGGTATTCAAACAAAAATAATGAAGATAGAGACTACAGCCATAAATGGATTGGCGCTGATTACTCCGAATAAGCTAGGGGACGACCGAGGCTATTTTTTTGAAAGTTATCGGGCGGATATTTTTGACTCTCACCAGCTGCCGACGGATTTTGTACAAGAAAATCAATCGCTTTCCGGGTATGGGGTGATCAGGGGATTGCATTACCAGGTCGGGGAGTATGGCCAGGGAAAACTGATCCGGGCCATTCTCGGGACCATTTGGGATGTGGTCGTCGACATTCGCCCCGGTTCCGTCACTTTCGGGCAGGTCTTTACAGTCGAACTAAGCGATGAGAATTGCCGGCAATTGTGGGTGCCGAAGGGATTTGCGCATGGATTTTCGGTATTGTCAGAGTCGGCGATTATCCAGTATAAATGTGATGCCTACTATGCACCTGCGGCCGAAGCCGGAATCCAATGGGACGATCCGGAGCTCAATATTGATTGGCGCATTCCGGCAGGAAAGGAAAAATTGTCTGCGAAAGACCTTAATCATCCCTCTTTTCAGGATCACCAACCCATATATTCCCTATGAATGTACTGGTTTTAGGTGGATCGGGGCAACTGGGCCATTGTTTTCAGGAGCTAGCCCAGTCACAAAACAGGATCAATTATAAGTTTTGGGATCGATTCCAGTTTGACATAGGGGCTCCGGAATCGATGCAATTATTACAACCTGAAGAGATCGATTTGATCCTGAATTGTGCGGCATACACCCAGGTGGACCGGGCCGAAACGGAACGTGAGGAAGCCTATCGATCCAATGTCACTGGCCCGGCATTGCTGGCGAAATGGGGTAAAGACCATGACATTCCACTGATTCATTTTTCCACAGATTACATTTTCAGCCCGGCCACTGAGCCGATCCCTGAAGATTATCCGGTGGACCCGGTCAATTATTACGGACGAACCAAATGGGTTGGCGAAGAAGCTATTCGGGAGAGCGGGGTACGTCACCTGATATTCCGCACATCCTGGCTGTATAGTGAATTCTCACACAATTTTGTCAAAACAATGCTCCGGCTTGCAGGTCAGTTTCCGGAGATAAAAGTTGTGGATGATCAGACCGGATCGCCCACTTATGCCAGGGATCTGGCTTCGGCTATTGACCGGATCCTCCCGGAATTGAATAACAATGCATTCCCCTGGGGTACCTATCACTATGCCAACCGGGGTGCCACAACCTGGTTCGGATTTGCCCGCGAAATTTTAAAGAATAAAAACGTGAAAGTCCGACCCATCCCGACAGTAGATTTTCCTACGCCCGCCACCCGGCCAAAATATTCCGTACTGGATACGAGCCGCTTTCGCGATACGTTCCGACTGGAAATACCCGGCTGGAAAGAGAGTTTGAAGGCATGTATGGAACGGATGGGGAAATGAGAATTGAGCATCGAGAATAGTGTCCCGATAGTGATGAATGTTTTTCCCTTTCAGATTATATAGCTTGTACTTGTTGTTCAGGTTCTTCTATTTCTTAACCCGACTTGGCCCTCCGATGAAAAAAAGTAAGAAATTTTGGCTTTTTTTCGAGATTTCGATTTCATAATGAGTTGATTTATAGCCCATCAATTTTTTAGAATCCTTAATTTTTGATTTGTAGTGGCGTACGGGTGTTGTTTGTATGGGGAATGTTTTGTACCTTGTGCCCCATGTTCATACGACAGACAAAAAAACAGCGAAGCAAG
>CBFGVZ010000132.1:0-10286 GCA_965652315.1 uncultured Saprospiraceae bacterium
CACACGTACACTTATTTTAACCACTGAATTCTTCAACTTTTGAACCTGCTCTGTGTTGAATATGTACCTTTGCATCCGAAAAGAGCGCAAAGAATTCGTAACAAAATATACACGTTATGAAAGCCAACCAAAAAGAGCGGATCATTATCCTCGGAGCCGGTTTCGCCGGATTGAAACTAGCTCGCAGTTTACAGAAATCCGATTACGAAATCTTCCTGATAGATAAGCACAATTACCACCAGTTTCAGCCTTTACTATATCAGGTCGCCACGGCACGGCTGGAGCCTTCCAGTGTGTCCTTTCCACTGAGGAAAGTTTTTCAGAACGATGACAATGTGCATATTCGTCTGGCTGAGGTGAAACGGATTGATGTGGACAATAAGAAGGTTGTGCTGGACCATTTTTCCATGTCTTATGACAAACTGGTTATTGCACTGGGCTCTGATACCAATTATTTTGGCAACAACGCTCTGGAGGAAAATACCATGCCAATGAAGTCCACCCAGGAAGCATTAGCATTGCGAAACAGGATACTGCTTACTTTCGAACATGCTTTCTGTACGCCGGAGCAGGATCTGGAGGCACTGATGAACTTTGTTGTGGTTGGTGGAGGTCCCACTGGGGTAGAACTTTCCGGCGCCCTGGCTGAAATGAAAAAATACATTCTCCCCAAGGATTACCCAGATATGGACTTCAGTAAGTTGCGAATCCATTTAGTGGAAGGGACCGACGCTACCCTCCGCACAATGAGCGAAAATGCACAAAAATACAGTGAAAAATATCTCCGGGAACTGGGCGTAGAGATTCACCTCAATACCATAGTGAAATCTTATGATGGCCACACGCTGAGTTTTGCTGATGGACGTTCATTGAAAACAGATAATGTCATCTGGGCAGCGGGTGTCACAGGAGTCCGGATTCCAGGAATGCCGGAGGAAGTCCTCGTAAGGGGAAATCGGATTCGTGTGGATCGTTTTGGCCAGGTATTAGGCCTGAAAGACGTCTATGCAGTGGGAGATATCGCTTATATGGAGACCCCAGATTATCCTAAAGGTCATCCCCAATTGGCTAACGTTGCCACCAATCAGGCTCTGCATCTTGCCGGTAATTTGAAGCGGAAAAATCGTGGAAAACCGATGATACCTTTTGAATACAAGGATAAAGGGTCTATGGCCACCGTTGGAAAACGGAAAGCCGTGGTAGATTTACCACGCTTTAAATTTCACGGTCGATTTGCCTGGATCACCTGGATGGCAGTGCATTTCTGGTTGATCCTCAGCGTACGGAATAAGGTGGTGATATTTATCAATTGGATTTCTGAATACTTCAACAACGATTCTACATTACGGATCATTATGAGGGCCAATTATTCTAAAGCCAAAATTAATCTTTTGAGGCATAGGAAAGCCCAAACCGTGCAAGAAGGACATATGGCGTACCTGGAGGAAGTGGTGGAATCATAGTGAACCGGGCACTAAAGTGCTGTCAAAGTTCATGTGGATATTTCGCCGTGGATCATGATTCTATATCTGGGACGGTTTAAGATAGTTGTTTAAAATGCTATGGACCTAAAATGATCTGGGACAAAGGGGCTGAAATCGTTTAAAGGGCAAATGTTGTTTTGATGGTTGTAAAAGGCGCCTTCCTACGTTAGATGTATGCCAGGTGGTGTGTGGGGACAGCAATACAATGCCGCTTCCTATCCCGACAGGCAACTTTAGGGGTCAAGAAGACAAAAAAGCTCAGAATGCCGAAGGCGTTCAACTATTTTACTTTTCCAGGCCAGTATTTTGGCAATTAAAGTAATTGCTATGGAGTGGTCGGTAATTCCGAATTAATAACAATGCTCCTTATCCCAATCGTAATCGATTCCACAATACAAACTTCATCAGTTTCACTTCAGATAACCCGCCAGAAATCCCAGGATCACCCGATACACCTCAAATCGGTTTTCTTCATTGCGAAACCCATGGCCTTCGTCGTATTTGACCATGTACGGTACATCGACGCCACGTTTCCTTAGACTTTCCACGATCTGATCCGACTCATCGATGTTGACCCGGGGATCGTTCGCCCCCTGAATCACTAACAAAGGCGTTTTAATTTTATCTACATGAAACACAGGGGAGGCTGCCCTCATCGCTTCCTGATCCGTCTCTGGATTGCCCACCATCGCGTACATCATATCCAACAGGGGTTTCCAATAGGGTGGGATGGTGGTCATAAAAGTAAACAAATTGGATACGCCGACATAGTCTATGGCACACCGGTACACGTCGGGGGTGAAGGCCACTCCGGCCAGGGTGGCGTACCCACCGTAACTACCCCCGTAGATGGCAATACGATCGGGATCGGCGAGCCCTTCATTGATCAACCAATGGACGCCATCGGTGATATCATCCTGCATTTTCCGTCCCCACTCCTTGAAAGAGGCTTTCCAGAAATTCTTCCCATATCCGGTCGATCCCCGATAATTCATCTGAAAAACACCGTATCCACGCGACGCCAGCAACTGTACTTCCGGATTGAATCCCCAGGTGTCACGGACCCAGGGCCCGCCATGGGGATTGACGATTATGGGAGGGGGTTCTCCCTCCACACCTTCTGGCAGCGTCAGATAACCATGTATAGTCAACCCATCCCGGCTTTGATATGAAATGGATTCCATGGGTCGCATATCTTCTTCCCTGATCCAGGGACTGACATCGGTGATCCAGTTCAATATTTTCGATTCACTATTAAAATGGTAGTACGCGCCCAGAGACCGGTCTGTATAGACGCGGACGATGTAATTTTCTTCCGCCTGGTCCGTGCTAGTCAATGCGACTTCCTTGTCCGGTAGCTGCTCGCGTAAAAAAGCATAAATCCCTGCCATCCGATCGTCAAAGAAATGACGGTGGCGACGATCGGTGACGTACGAAACAGCCGTAAGAACTTTTCTTTTACGTGAATAGGAAATTCCGGACAGATCCACGTCCTCCCGAGCGAACAGAACCTCTCCTATCTCCTGACCCGCATGCATATCAAACCGCACCAAAACCTTTTTGTCTCGATTCAGATTGGAAAGCGCATAAGTGATATGTGGATTTTCAAAATCAAAAAATACCGGATTCATTTCCTCTGTAAAATCGGTCATGATCACATCTCGAAAACTCTCCTCTTCATGATCGCGGTACATGATGACGGTATTGGTGCCACCCTCTGTCCGAATGGCTATGCGGAGCCGACCGTCGTGGTCCGTCATCCAACCCGTAATGGGCGCTGCCGGATTGTTGGTAGCGAGTTTATGGAGCTCCCCGGTATAGATATTCAACTGGTAGGGATCGAATAATTCCGGATTGTCCTTGTTCATGCCGATAATGACCTCGTCATCGTTATCTTCAAGGTCGTCGATGAGCTGGACGGATACCTTTTCAAAAGGCGTAAGATCCTGATGATCACTACCGTCAATTCCAACGCCATAAAGCTTGAAATTTTCATCTCCGCCACTGTCTTTTAAGTACAATATCCGGCGGGAATTGGCCCAGAAGAATCCACCAATATCCCGGACGGTTTCATTCGTGATCCGATTGGTTTCGCCCGATGCTATTTCCCGGATAAATATATTCTTACGTCGTTCGTAAGGGCTGAAAAAGGCCAGGTACCGACCATCAGGTGAAAGCGAAAAGGCAGTTTGTTCCGGCGTACGGAAAAAATCTTCAACGGTATAGTCATACTCTCCCGTGTCCTGAGCGATGATCTTCCGGAGTGTGTCCGGTGAGCTGACCAGTTCGGGTTTGCCGGGAAGCGGTGTGGAATCAGACATATTTTGGTTTTCGAATATTGGAAAATGACGTGGTGGTTTACTCAGTTTGATTAATGGCAAAAATCCAGTCGATCAGCAGCGATGGCCATTCCGAGAGGCGGCCTTTATTCAACGCCAGCCCAAATCCATGGCCACCGTGTGGATAAATGTGCATTTCCGTATCCACGCCGTGTTCCCGTAGCGCCTGGAACATTAACAGGCTGTTTTCAACCGGAACACCTTTGTCATCCTGCGCATGAACCAGGAAGGTAGGCGGTGTATCTTCAGTGACCTGTTTTTGGGAAGAATAGTATTCTTTTTTCTGGATACTCAGATCATTACCCAGGAGATTGGCCCTCGAACCCGAATGGATATTGGGGTTGTCCGTAAAATCGATTACGGGATAGATCAACGCCATGAAATCGGGTCGGGCGGACGTCGTGTCATCACTCACCCCTTCCAGAAAAGTCTGGTCCTTGAAATGAACCCCTACTGATGATGCCAGGTGCCCACCAGCTGAAAAGCCCATGATCCCAATTTTATGCGGATCCAATTCCCACTTTGCAGCATTATTTCGAACCATTTGGATGGCCCGCATGGCATCCCGCATGGGCATGGTGTCGTCGGTATCTCCGTTGACCGGAAATGGCAATCGATATTTGAGAACAAATACCGATATACCGGCTGCATTGAGCGCGTGGGCAAAATCCTGGCCTTCCCAGTCCCAGGCCAGAATTCGGTAACCACCACCGGGGCAAATGACCACCCCTATATCCGTGCGGTTTTTCCGAGCCGGGAGATGTACCTCAATAAAGGGATCCGTGACTTTCTCCACCCGGACGATGTCGGTGCTGTCCCAGCGTTCGGTGTATTCATAGTCGGGAATGACCAACTGGTCTTTTTCCCACAAGGGGAGCTGAGGCGTAGGTGTTTGAGCTTTCATGTGATGGGCACATATGGTCAGGATCATTAAGATCCCCGACAATTTAACGCTGTAATAGAATGGCTTCATTGGTCGAATTTGTGATGATGTCTTTGGCTTCCTGAACCGAGACTCTTTTTTGGTCCAGGCTGTCTCTATCTCGGATGGTGATTTTCTGATCGTCTTCGATGGTTTCAAAATCGATGGTCAGGCAAAATGGAGTACCGATGGCGTCCTGGCGTCTGTAGCGACGGCCGATCGCGTCTTTCTCGTCGTACTGACACTGAAAATGGAGTTTGAGTTCGTCAAAAATATTCCGGGCCCGTTCGGTCAGCTCTGGTTTGTTCCGGACCAGGGGCAGGATCGCTGCCTTGACCGGAGCCAGGACCGGATGCAGCTTCATCACGATCCGGCTGCTGGTATTCCCGGAGGCATCGGGTACTTCTTCGGTCTGGAGCGATTCGCTCAGCATCGCCAGAAACATCCGGTCGCATCCGATGGAGGTCTCGAGGACGTATGGGATATAGTTCTCATTCGTTTCCGGATCGAAGTATTGTAATTTTTTACCGGACAATTCCTGGTGGCTTTTCAAGTCAAAATCGGTCCGCGAGTGTATGCCTTCCAGCTCTTTGAATCCAAAAGGAAATTGGTATTCGATATCCGCAGCGGCGTTGGCGTAATGCGCAAGGTTTTCGTGCTTGTGAAAACGTAATTTTTCAGGTGGTGTGCCCAGAGCCAGGTGCCATTTCATCCGAGTTTCCTTCCAGTATTCGTACCAGTCCAGTTCGCTTCCCGGAGGGATGAAATACTGCATTTCCATCTGCTCAAATTCCCGCATCCTGAAAATAAACTGCCGGGCCACGATCTCATTGCGGAAGGCCTTCCCGATCTGGGCGATCCCGAATGGAATTTTCTGCCGGGAGGTCTTCATGACGTTGAGGAAATTGACAAAAATACCCTGGGCGGTTTCGGGGCGGAGATAAAGGTCGGAATTTTCACCGCTGATGTTTCCCAGCTGGGTTGAGAACATGAGATTGAATTGTCGCACGTCGGTCCAGTTTCGCGAGCCGGATACCGGATCGGCGATATCCAGTTCCACTATGAGATTCTTCAATCCTGACATGTCACCCGCTGTCATGGCCGTGCTAAGTTTGAGTTTGATATCCTCTATTTTTTCGGTGTATTGCACCACGCGGGGATGGGTAGAACGGAACTGTTCCTCGTCAAATGCTTCGCCGAATCGCTTGCGAGCCTTCGCGATTTCCTTATCGATTTTTCCTTCGATTTTAGCCATTTCGTCCTCAATCAGTACATCGGCACGGTACCGTTTTTTGGAGTCTTTATTGTCCAGCATAGGATCGTTGAAGGCATCGACGTGGCCGGAAGCCTTCCAGGTTTTGGGATGCATAAAAATGGCGGCATCGATACCGACGATGTTTTCGTGCATCCGTACCATTGATTTCCACCAATATGATTTGATATTATTTTTCAATTCCACGCCCATCGGGCCGTAGTCATACACGGCGCTGAGTCCTTCGTACACCTCGCTGGACGGATACACGAATCCATATTCCTTGGAATGAGAAATAATCTGTTTAATATCTTCTGCCATTATCGGGTAATTTCTGTGGTTTACTTAAAAACCCCAAAAATAAGCAAATGTGTGAGATAAATGGAATGGAATTGAAAATGGAGCATTCGACTACATTTGGACCTGCCTCGCATTTACATAAAACACACACCATCGATAATCCGGATAATATATTGACATTCACTTACCCCTTTTTGCCCGGGTTATACCAGCCAACGTCCAATATCTAAAGATGACTGGGGCATTGAATGGTAAGTCCACTTTCATGCACAAACTCACTCTTCACTTTCGTGAGCATATTTCTTCCGTCATCGTTGTCTGCCATCACTTCTTCCTCACTAACCACGCCACCACCGTCGAAGTCACGATACCCATACTCAGTGCACCGAATACGGATTGATAGATATAGGATTTCAGATTGAAAAAAGCAGAAAGTGTTTCCGGATCTTTACCGATCGAGGTACCGTATTGGATCGCGTTGGCAAAATAGGAGGGCGCGATGATCTTGTGGGTGATCAGTTGGGTTACAGGGCTGAAACACGCCACGATGATCGTGATGATCAACCCACTGACAAATCCCTGTTTCCAGGTCATGGAGCCGTTGTAAAAATTGTTCCTTTTATCCCGCAGCGCCAGCACGTAGACTAGTATGGCGGGGATGGCGAAAAAATTGGTATAATAGACGTGTTTGTCGATATGCTCAGTGTGTAAACCCACCACATTTTCCAGTCCCATCCATACCAGTGTAACCACGATAAAGATCAATGCCCATTTTATCTCGATTTTGTAATTTCTCATACGCAGCCCGGTTGGATATTTGGGGTTATAAAATAAAGCGATTCAGCAGATTCTCGTAATACTCCTGGCGTCCACTGATCAGCTTCAACTGATCCCCTTCCCCAATGTGTGCTGTGAGATCTTCCAGTGTTAATTCTCCCGCTTCAAATCGTTTGCCCGGACCGTCGTCAAAAGTGCTGTATCGGTTTCGGAGGAGCTCTTTGTATTCGGATTCTTTCAGTATCCGGTGGGCGATCTCCAGGGCACGTGCAAAAAGGTCGATTCCGCCGATATGGGCATGGAACAAATCCTCCAGGTCCGTACTGTTGCGCCGAATTTTCGCATCAAAGTTGATGCCACCACCCTGGAATCCACCGTGGCGCAGGATGACAATCATCGCCTGCGTGAGCTCGTAAATATCCACCGGAAACTGATCGGTGTCCCAGCCGTTCTGGTAATCGCCCCGGTTGGCATCAATGCTTCCGATCATCCCATCTGCCCCGGCGACTTCGAGTTCGTGTTCGAAGGTATGGAGGGCCAGGGTGGCATGGTTTACCTCAATATTGACCTTAAAATCGTCCGCCAGATCGTATTCCCGCAAAAATCCAAGAACAGTAGCCACGTCATAATCGTACTGGTGTTTGGTCGGCTCGGCGGGCTTGGGTTCGATGAAAAATGTGCCTTTGAATCCATTTTTCCGGGCATAGTCTTTACTCATATGGAGAAAGCGGGCCATATGATCCTTTTCCCGCTTCATATCGGTATTGATCAGGGAAATGTAGCCTTCCCGGCCCCCCCAGAATACGTAATTTTCACCGCCCAGTTTGATCGTTGTATCCAGAGCATTACGGACCTGAGCTCCTGCATATGCTACCACGTTGAAATCCGGATTGGTCGCAGCACCATTCATATATCGTGGATTGGAAAATAAATTCGCCGTACCCCAGAGGACCCGGATGTTATGCTCCTCCTGCTTTTGCAGGGCGTATTCGGATATAAAATCGAGTCGTTTCCTGGATTCGGACAACGTGGCACCCTCATCGATGAGATCCACATCGTGAAAACAATAATACGAAACACCGAGTTTGGTGATAAATTCGAAGGCGGCATCCATCTTATGGAGGGCGCGTTCTTCGGCTGTTGGGCCTTCATTCCAGGGCATGGGCCGTGGACCCCAGCCAAACGGATCACTACCATTTCCGCAGAAGCTGTGCCAGTAGGCCACCGCAAAGCGGAGATGTTCGGCCATGGTTTTATTTCCTACCTTTTTACCAGCGTCATAAAATCGGTAGGAAAATGGATCTTTCGAATCCGGGCCTTTGTATTGTATCGATGAAACGTTAGGAAAATAAGTTTTTGGTGAATGGTTTTTCATTGGTCATTTAATTTTTGAAGTAAGAGGGATTTCCAGTTTTGGTAAAATTCCTGATAAATATCTGATAAACCTCGGTCCGGTTCGATTATTTCTACGATTTCCTGCGAAGATAAGGCTTCGTCGGGATTTTTATAATAGCCCGATCCGACGCCCGCGCCCAATGCTGCACCCACGGCACCCGTTGCCCGCCTTACTTCAATGGTGAGGCCCGACAGGCTGGAGAGCAGGCTGCTGAATATCCGGGATTGGAACAGGTTGTCATTGCCCACCCGCAATATCCGGGAAGCCATGCCCAGATCCTCCATGATCTCGTATCCGTAATAGAATGCAAAACCGATGCCTTCCAGGCTGGCCCGGATGAGATGGTCCTGGCCGTGACGGTTGAAATCAAGGTCACTGATGTGCGCACCGATGGGTTTGTTTTGCAGCATTCTTTCGGTCCCGTTCCCAAAGGGCAGGATGGATATTCCTTCTGCACCGGAGCTGATGTTCTTTGCACGGTTTTCCAGGTCCGAATAAAGAACCTTTCCAAGGCCGGTGATCTGCCGGATCCAACTGTATAATATGCCCGCCCCATTGATGCAAAGTAAGGTGCCGATCCGCGGTTTGTCCTGAGTATAATTTACATGCGCAAAAGCATTGGTGCGTTGCGAGTGGTCGATGACCGGATTTTCCGAAATGCCGTAAAGGACGCCGGAAGTACCTCCGGTCCCCGCCATGATACCGGGTTCATTAACGTGTAGCGACCAGGCGTTGTTGGGTTGGTCCCCGGCACGGTAAGAAACCGGAACTCCGGCGCTGATACCCAGTTCTTCCGCTGCCAGTCCACTCACCAGCCCCTGGGTGGAGAAGGAGGGCTGATGTTCCGGGATGATATCCGGATTCATCCCGCATTGGTCAAACAACGCCTGATCGGCGGCATTTTTTTCAAAATCCCACATAATGCCTTCACTCAGGCCGGTGATCGAACTACGGATCTGACCAGTCATTTTGAAAGCAATGTAGTCACCCGGCAGCATGATTTTATGGATACGACTGAACAGTTCCGGTTGATTTTGCTGAACCCACCAGAGCTTTGCAAAGGTGAAATTGCCCGGATAATTATAGTGCGATCTCAGAAACTGATCTGCGTCAAGATGCTCTAATATTTCTTCTCCGGCACCCACCGCCCTGCTGTCGCACCAGATGATGGATGGTCGTAACACCTGCCCTGCCTGATCGACTATCACCAACCCGTGCATCTGGTAGGCGAGGCCGATGGCTTCGATCGAGGTGCCGGCCTCCGGATGTGCCGCTATCAGTTGTTGGGCGCATTGGCAGACATAGTGCCACCACAATTCCGGATCCTGTTCAGCGAATCCGGATTGTGGTGCATCGATGGGCATTTCCTGGTCAGGCGCTGAGTTGATCGCGACTGTACTGCCGGTCTCAGCATTCACCAGCGCAGCCTTGATCGAGGAACTTCCAATATCAAATCCTAGTAAATATTTTATATGCTGCATATTCTTAATTGACCGGATTTGATCCGGATTTAAAAAGAGCGAAAAGATAAGAAAGATTTAGAAAGGAGGGAAGAGTTGGGGGGACGTATTCCTCCATTACTTTAAAACCAATTCTCCCGGTGGTTTTAGAGGCAGAAATAGATACTAATTCCTGGTGAAATCCTGCCAGAAAATATCCGGCGTGATTTTTGTGGTATTATCTCCTGAAAGCTTAATAGAATGAAAATGAGAACGAAGAAATTTCAGATCAAAAATGAGATCTCTCGCATTTTTGATCTGAAATGGTGCCCGGAACAGGAGTTGAACCTGCACGTCCAATGAAGGACACAAGGCCC
>CBFGVZ010000133.1:0-10247 GCA_965652315.1 uncultured Saprospiraceae bacterium
GGCGGTAATGGCGGCATGGGCGGCATGGCCGGTAGTTCCTCTAACCCGGTCGATGGATCCAGTGCAAGCGACATGGGTGGATCCGGCGGTAATGGCAGCATGGGTGGTGTGGATGGTAGTTCCTCTGTCCCGGCAGATAGTTCCAGTGCAAGCGGCGCGGGTGGATCGGGCGGTAATGGCAGCATGGGCGGTGTGGATGGTGGTTCCATCCCGGCAGATAGTTCCAGTGCAAGCGGAACGGGTGGATCGGGGGGTAATGGCGGCATGGGCGGTATGGCTGATGGTTCCTCTAATCCGGCAGATGGTTCCGGTGCAAGCGGTGCTGGTGGTATGGGCGGGAGTGGCAGTATAGGAGGCGCGGGTGGATCGGGTGGTCATGGCGGCATGGGCGGCGTGGCTGGAGGCTTTGACGGAAGTGGCAGTACGACGAGCGGCGAAGATGGTACCGGTGATATTGGTGGAAATGATGAAAGTCTTGTGGGTAATGGGAGTAATGGCGGGGCTGATATGGCATTGAATTATGGTAATGTTGAATGTTTTTCTTCAAATTCGTACTGGGATCAAGAGGCCATCCGCGCAGCGATTCGTTCCGGTAAGCAATACCAACTTGCCCGTGAATGGGAGCGATGTAATCCCTCCATATATAAAACAGGAGCGTATGATTGTGCCGCTGAGGTGTTCGTTCCGGACATTCAGGTAATCGACAATTGCAGCGGCATTCACTCCGTCAAAGCTATGGTTGTAGTTCAGGGGGCCACCCGCTCCGTAGAACTGGAACAGACCAATGTGGAACACCGAATGTTGGAAAATGGCGATACCTGCGTAGTATATACCTATTCCCACCGAACCAATCCGATCCGTATTCCCCCCGATAGCTATCGGGGTGGATGCGACGGCGAGTTGACTGAAATCCGGTATGAAGCCGCGGACAACTGCTGGAACCAGAGCGAATGGTTTAAATATATCCGGATCGTGGATTATAATCCACCTACCGTGATGGCAAACCGGAACCTCAACGTCACTTTACAGGATAAAACAGCCTGGGTGAAAGCTGCAGATCTGGACGAAGGGAGTTGGGACAACTGCGCCATCGGGTTGACATTGGGTCGACGTGAAGACTGGAAGGATTTGATTGATATTTGTTTTGAATGGGAACCTGGTGATAATTGGGTGGATCTTTTGGATGATTTGGGTATACAAAGAGATCAAGCCATCTCAGCGGTCCATGGAGGAGAAGTAGGGGAACTTTTGGTGAATCAGAAATATGACGTGAACGATCTTGCTGCCCTATTACAGGGTAACGAGATCGCAGAATATTATTTTCATCAAATCAAATGGTTGTGGGAAGATGGATCCAAATGCGGTAAGAAAGTTGTACATGGGTGGATTTTTGCTTTAGCAGCTTACCTCGTGGAGAATTGTTCTCTTCCTGGTGATCATGGAAATCAGTTGAACCTTGATGATTTAGAGATTATTTTTGACAACCTGTTTGCTCAGCCTGGCTACGGACAGGAACTGGCCCTTTTGGGTGGTGGTTGGACGCAGGATATCCCGTTCCAATGCCCAGATGCGTGCCAGACAGTAGCGGGTGAATTGCTGGTCATGGATTACTGCTGCAATTGGGCAACGCAGTGGACCGATATTTTCGTGGAAGACAACAACAATGCTCTTGTAATCAGGCGTCTACCTGACCTGGCTATTTCCTGTGAAGCTTATAATTCATTCTACCGGGACATTGTCGAATCGGCCGCTGGCTATGTAGAATCCGGTAGTGCACCAGACACCCTGGGAGCATTTCAGGCGTTGAACGCCGTTTTTGGTTCATACCTCGCCACTTGGGTGGATAACCAAAACCGCCCCACTGGCATCGATGGTCAATTGTTACCTGATAGTGTACAAAATTTTACCTACCAAAACATTACATGTTCTGAGAAAACCGAAGAAGAACAGGTAGAGACTGTGCTTCATGACGAAATCACCGGCTGGGAAACGGTAATACGTAAGACTACTGTGGTGGATACTACCGAATTATCGGAAAGGTACGGCATCATCGGGATCAATTGTACCGGGGTGGTGACACAGGATGTTTGGATTGATCTGAACGATTGCGGTCAGGGTACTATTACACGGCGGTTCTTCATTTCCAGCGGTTGTGGAGAGCACGCTCCAACGTTGGAGGCCGAACAATTGATTAGGGTGGAGTCCGCATGCGGTATGCGTGAGAGTATGTTTGATTTACCGGCGAATATAGGTACTTTAGATTCGCCGATCTGTCTGCCCCGATTGCTATCGGGAGACATGTCCAGTTCATACCTGCCGGATACCATTGGTGCCATGACCATTCACGATCATCTTCTGGATAAATTGTGTAATTCTATTGCAATCGGATCTGAAATCAAGCCTCACGTTGTGGCAGGAGTGGAAGGCATGGTGAAATATACCATCGACTGGACCGCTATCGACTGGTGCTCGGAACAGACATCTACCAACCGTACATTTACTCATACACAAGAGGTGATCGCGGTAATAGATCCGTCGTGTGATGCGGTCACCCAATCAGCAACTGGTGAATCGTATGATGCGAAGCGTATCGAGAACCCACAGATTGGCCGGAAAGACTTTACATTGTATCAGAATTATCCGAATCCTTACGAAGGATACACGGAGATCGGTTTTGACCTTCCGAAGCGGACGAATGTCCGATTGACGATATATGACATGACTGGCAAGGTACTGAGGGTGATAACGGGCGAATACAATCAAGGATACAATAAGATAAAATTGACAGAATCAGACCTGGAAACGACCGGAGTGCTTTATTATCAGATGGATACGGATAAGGATTCGGCGACGAAGAAAATGGTGGTAGCACCCTGACAGGGTTAAAGTGCTTAAAGTCAAATGAGCATCGCTTACTGAGGCGTTTAGTTGTATCTGCTTACCCTGGCATTCATTGTAAGGATGTTATAATTTCTTACAACTCATATGGCGGGTCAGAGCGTTATTTTCGGTTGAGTTAAGAAGTGTCATGGTTCGGGATATAAAAAAAGGAATACATGAGCGGGACAAAATTTAATACATGGGGAAGGACACAGCGTGAATCAACTAACCCGGATTATTCATGGTATTTGCTTTATGTAGATGCGAGGCCTGACCGAATGTAGTCGAAGACCAAAGATGCTCAAGCCATCTTTGATGAGGGAACCTAAATGTCCCCATTTAGGGCGGGTAGGTGCTGACATAGTGAACTATTTCAAGGGGTTCGCAACGAAGCAGAGGCATGAAGCAAATGCCAAATGTACCCAAAATTGAAGGATGGAATTCCTCAATTTTGGGACAATAATAGTATGATAATCAATATAATGTAACTTTTACAGACCGTATGTGGTGAATAGTTCGGGCTAATTTCCGACAATTGTATCCCAGGGAGCTGAAAGCTATGAACAAAGCCCGCATATTTGCATTATTAAAATGGTAAAGCACCAAAAAGTAAAATTATGTTTTTCCAACACGTATATGATAAAAGCCTGTCGCAGGGCAGTTATGTGATAGGCTGCCAGGCGACCGGTGAAAGCATCGTCATTGATCCCCAACGAGATACGGATGTGTATCTGGAAATAGCGAAGCAGAATGGGCTTCGAATAACGCATATTGCTGAGACGCACATTCACGCGGATTTCCTCTGTGGTTCCCGGGAATTGGCCGCTGTCACTGGGGCGGAGCTATATTTGTCGGATGAAGGAGGGGAGGACTGGCAGTATCAATTTCCACACCAGGGACTCAGGGAAGGTGATTCCATCCAGGTAGGCAACCTGTCTTTGGAGGTATTATATACGCCTGGCCACACACCGGAATCCGTCAGTTTTTTATTGTTCGATCACCCGGCTACAGACCATCCGGTCATGGTTTTTACCGGAGATTTTGTATTTGTCGGTGATGTGGGACGTCCGGATTTACTGGAGAAATCGGCGGGCCTGGTCGGTACGAAAGAGACGGGTGCCCGACAACTATTCCAATCTCTGAAGAAATTCGCCGCATTGCCTGATTACGTTCAGGTGTGGCCGGGGCATGGTGCAGGTTCGGCTTGTGGCAAATCCCTGGGTTCAGTACATAGCTCAACCGTAGGGTATGAAAAGATTCGCAACTGGGCGCTCCAATATGATGAGGATGAAAGTGGCTTCGTCGAAAATCTGTTGACGGATCAACCGGAACCCCCTCGATATTTTGCGATGATGAAACACCTGAATAAAGTTTATCGTCCGCTCCTGGTGGAAGTTCCGAAACATCCGAAATTGACCGAAGAAGCATTTGTGGCTGCGTACGATAAAGGAATCCGGTTGATCGATACCCGTAGTCCTGAAGAATTCTCGAAGGGTCATATTCCTGGCAGCATCAATATTCAGGGCAACAATTCTTTCGCCACCTGGTGCGGCTGGATTCTGGATTACAGGGAACAATTTATCTTGATAGCAGAAGAGGACGAGATCGAAGAGCTGACCCGGAAACTGATGCGAATAGGCCTGGATAATATGTATGGGTACATTACATCTGCTTCTATTCTGCCTTTTGATTTGGAATCCCGGCAAGAGGTTTCACTGGAGGAATTAATAGCCGAAATGGATAAAAAAGATGTGCAGATAGTCGATGTACGCGGAAAAACCGAATACGAAGCGGGCCACATCGAAGGGGCTGACCATGTATTTGTGGGAACCATAGAAGATAACCTGGATAAAATCAGCCGCGAAAAATCCGTAATTGTCCATTGTCAGACAGGGGTACGGGCGTCCATTGCTTCATCTATCCTGGCTAAAAACGGATTTGAAAATGTACGCATCTATCCCGGTGGTATGCAGGAATGGAAGGCAGCTAATGAGAAGGTTGTAAAATAATAATCAGCCTCCGAATGAACAAGCATAATGACTCTGAAAACACCCGGCCAATTGACAGATTATGGCCTTTGATCCGGCAAAAGGGCGTAACGATCGTTTTGTTCCTGGTGGCCGGAGCATTGGTGATGAGTTCGGACTTCAAAGCATTTGTGCTTCAGCAATTGTTGGTGACTGGAATTTTTAATGCAAGAATGGATGACCCCAATGCGGAAGATTCTGAAGACATCAGGCTGGATTTTGCATTTATGGGAAATGATGGGGTGCTGGATCATACGTCGAATTATCGGGGTCAGGTAATTTTTATCAATTTTTGGGCATCATGGTGCCCACCTTGCAGGGCTGAATTTCCTTCGATCGAAAAATTGTATCAGACCTTTAAAGAGCACCCGAATGTATTTTTTATGACCATAAACGAGGACCGAAATTCCGATCTGGGCAGTGCCTTTCTGACAGATGGTTCATATACCGTACCGATGTTTCGTTCCTCCGGACCAGTTCCGGATGAAATATATTCGGGGACTTTGCCTACCACGGTTGTGCTGGACCAGCAAGGCCGTATTCGATATCATCATACGGGATTGGCCAATTATGCTTCTGAAAAATTTATTAACCAGATTGCGGATCTGGCTGCGCGTGAATAATATCTACCTACGCAACTGATCATCCATTATTCCCAGCAAGAAAGGGATTCCGCCTGGATTCCTTTTGAAAATTTACGATCCAATACTTTCCTATAATTAATATTATGTTGAATAGAACAGGACGCAAGACCTTTGACTACCTTTCGCAGGAAAGCCCCCCATGCCCTTCATTGTAGCCTTTGAATCCTGGATTTGTCGTTGTAAACCGAATTATTCACCACATACAGTGAAATGGCAATTTTATCTTCATTATTCCTTCATCAAAGATGGCTTCAACATCTTATGGTATTCGACTCCATTCGGACAGGCCTTGTATCGACATAAAGCCAATATTATGCATTATTCGGGTTCAATTCATCGAAAATATTCATCTGATCTCCTGATGTTAGTCAAATACCGCTCAGACCCAAAATAGTTACTGGGAATTCAAGTTAAGATTGGTGAGAAAAACAACCGGTATGTGTTCAGATTCTCATGGAATTATTTATATTAGGCCGTTAATCAAACAAATGGAAAAATGAGTCTATTCAATGATCTTAAAAAACTCCTTTTCGGGGCAAAATCGGTAGCGCGCTCTGCTGGTAGAAATGCTGCAGAAAAATCGGAGGATATCATGGAAAGTATAAAGGAAAAAGGTAGCGAGTTGTATGATACTACCCGGAAAAAAGCTGAGAGAATAACGGATAAGACGGAAGACGCGGTGGAGAATCTAATGGAAAAGTACAAAAATTGGCGTTCTGAGATCAAGACCAAATCTGAGGAATTTAATAATGAGGCAAGTCAGAAATTTGATCACGCTACCCAACAGGCAGACGACCGGATGGAACGACTTAGACAACGAGCGGCCCAATTCAGAAAAGAATTGGAAGAAGATGCGGTAGAATCTGAAGAAAAAATATCGGAAACCATTCACAGCCTGGAGCAGGAAAAAGATGCCATACAACAGGATTTAAAGGATGAAGCTGAAGCGATTCGTCAGAAGGCTGAACACATTAGTAGCGAAATGGGTGACCGGATCAAGCAGGAACAGGAAAAAGCCCGTAGTGGATCGGAACGTATAAAGGAATCAACCGAGGCCATTGGTGAATCCATTCTCACCGGGGCGGCTGATCTGCTCGACCGGATTCGTGAAGGTGCCATTTCCCTCAGCGATAAACTGGAACAGAAAAGTGAAGAGATCCAATCTAAAGCCAAAGGATATCTGCATGACAAAGATGAAAGCGGCCATAGTCTGATCGATAAAGCAAAAGCCCGGATTGATCAGGTGAAATCACGATTTCAGGAAACGGTCGATAAAGCCCAGGAAGCAGCACGCGATTTTAAAAAAGAAAAACCCTATCAATCGGGTCCTGAAGATAAAGAAAATCTGGAAAATTCAGCCTTGGATGACAAGGATGAATTCTGGCGAAAAGCAGAAGCGTTCGCGGCCGGTGATTTTGACCGCGTTAAGGAGGTAAAGCTGGAACGCACAGAAGATAAACCGGAGAAAGAAGTCCCCCCTGCTCCTGGCTTTGTGGATGAGGACGGAGATGGAAACGAGATCGTGGATGACGCCACCATAATTAGTGAAGAAGAGTAAATCCAGACTCCCCGCAGCGTAATTGTCATTCGGGAATAGCAAAAACTTCCTTTGGGGACAATCAAACAATACGGAAACAACATTGTTACCCACAGTAATTGCCATAATTGGTAAGGCAATATTTTTTATTTCTTGAATTATCGATATTTTTGCCCAAACTATTTTCAGATGTATGTGTCATTACATCTGAATTGAATCCAGCTTAAACAGTGAACAAATATGGCAATCTATATAACTGACGAATGTATTAATTGTGGAGCTTGTGAACCCGAATGCCCTAATAATGCGATCTACGAACCAGGTGTCGAATGGCGTATGGCTGATGGCACTACGGTGAACAGTGAGTATACACTGGGGGATGGCCGCACCGTAGATGCTCTGGAAGATAATGCTCCGGTAGATGAAGAAGTATATTATATCGTGCCGGATAAATGCACCGAGTGCGTAGGTTTTCACGAAGAGCCCCAGTGTGCTGCAGTATGTCCGGTGGATTGTTGTCTTCCTGACCCCGACCACGAGGAATCTGAGGATGTACTGGCTGCGCGTCAGGTGGCATTGCATTCATAAACAATGCTTCGCTATAAAGAATCTCAGACCGGTTTTAAAACGGTTAGAACTATCCAAAGACTCATAACCAATTCTTTACACATTTAGGAGAATAAATGTAATAATTTAAGCTGCTATTTTTTGACTTTGAATCAAAAAATGCTCCTATATTTAACGCTATAACCCAAGAAATTACCAGTCCGTAAACCGATACAACTGTTTTATATGAAAACAATAAAAGGCGGAGAATTTGTTATTGAACAAGAATCATCTGAGTTCATTTTTTTCCCGGAAGATGCCACTGATGATCAAAAAATGATCATATCGTCAATGACAGATTTTATCAATTCTGAGATAAAACCCAAACTGCAGGATTTAGAGGCTGGAGTTTTTGAGCATTCGGCGCACATTTTGAGTAAAATGGGAGAAATGGGTTTTCTGGGACTACATATGCCGGAGGAATATGGCGGTCTGGAACTAGGGAACAATACCGATATTATTGTAAGTGAGCTTATCGGGCCTTTGAATTCTTTTAATGTCAGTTACTCTGTACAAACCGGGATTGGAATGTTACCGTTTTTATATTACGGGACTGAAGAACAAAAACAGAAATACCTGACCCGGATTATCAGAGGTGAGATCAAAGCCGCATATTGTCTGACAGAACCTACCTCGGGTTCCGATGCTCTTTCCGCCAAATCAACCGCTACTCTTGATGACGCAGGAGAAAATTATATCCTCAATGGGCAGAAGATGTGGATTACCAATAGTGGTTTTGCGGATGTATTCATCGTATTTGCCAAAGTGGATTCACAGTTTACCGCATTCATAGTAGATGCCCACTCAGAAGGCGTAACGCTCGGCGCAGAAGAAAAGAAAATGGGTATTCATGGATCCTCCACCCGCATGGTGTTTTTTGAAAATGTCCGGGTGCCTGTGGATAATATTCTTGGGGAGATTGGGAAAGGGCATTTGATCGCTTTCAACGTACTCAATATTGGTCGGCTAAAACTCGGTGTATTGTGTATCTCCGGTTCAAAACACCTGATTGACCATTCTGTTGGATACGCCAATGAAAGGGTGCAATTTGATGTTCCCATTTCCACTTTTGGCGCCATCCGGAAGAAAATTGCCGAACAGTGTGTCCGGACATTCGTCGGAGAAAGCGCATTATATAGGGCTTCCAGTTCTCTGGAGCATAAATCGGCGGAATTAATGGCTGCCGGTATCGGTTATGGTGAATCCAGGTTGCTGGCAGCTGAAGAATATGCCATTGAATGTGCCATTCTTAAAGTTCTATGCAGTGAAGTGATTGATTACGTGGTCGATGAGGCCGTTCAGATTTATGGCGGTATGGGGTATTCTGAAGAAGCACCTGTAGCCCATGCTTATCGTGATGCCCGGATCAACCGCATTTTTGAGGGAACGAATGAAATCAACCGATTGCTGTGTATTAATATGCTCATTCGAAAATCCGGCAAAGGGGATTACGATCTTACCGGGCCAGCCTGGGCGGTGCAGAAAGAACTGGCGACCTTTGCCCAGCCTGCCCAGGTCGAAGGTTATCTCGGTCCGGAGAACCACGCCATCCGTCAATATAAAAAATTGTTTTTGATGGTGACCGGTGCTGCAATGAAAAAACAAATGGATGGAGAACTGGTCCTGGAGGATGAACAGCAGATCATACTCAATGCTGCAGATATGCTTATAGACCTATATGCCGCAGAATCCATGTTCCTCAGAATAGTGGAAATGCAGAAGAAAGACCTACCACACCTTGAAATTTACGAGGCCATGCTCCGTGTATTTCTGCATAATGTAAATCACCAAATGCAAAAGAACGCGGAGGATGCCATTGCCTCATTCTGTACAGGGGATTTGTTAAAGACCCTGTCCATGGGTATCAGACGTTTTTGTGCCTACCCGCTCCAAAATATTAGCCAATTACGAAACCAAATTGCACTTTTTGCAATTGAACATAATAAATACCCTTTTTATCAGGTGTGAAACTGTAATAAGTTGACATGGTTAATTGACTTATGGGTTACATCCTTGATGTGATTTCTACATGCTCTAAAGTCTTTAGGGCATGTATTTTTCTTTTTCTGACCGGAACAGGTAATTTTGCAACCATCATGGCACCAGAGAAAAATCCCAAACCTGCCTCAGGTTACAATCAGGCGTTGGTCGAAGTACCATTTTTACCTTCGACTCATTTCGTGACCCGCATAGCTGGATATGATACCATTTTTCTGGAACAGTGGGAACATTACACCAAAGGTAGTTACCGTAATAAATGTGTCATACGAAGTAATCAGAGAAACCAGTATCTGATCGTACCCCTTCGCAAAGGGAAGCACAGTGGCCAACCTGTACGGGAGGTGGAGATCAGTTATGATGATAATTGGATAGGGACCATGAGCCAACAATTGCAAACAGAATATGGTAGTCTCCCCTACTTTCGATATTATATCGATGATCTGATGTCAATTGCGGATACCCGGTTTACTTATTTGTTTGACCTGAATGTAGCTTTCCTCCGCTATATATTCGATCTTGCAGATATCGAATTTCCAGATTTCAGTCAAGGTT
>CBFGVZ010000134.1:0-10237 GCA_965652315.1 uncultured Saprospiraceae bacterium
CATCACCGAGTCTGGACGTGAATTAACCGCCGGGTATATTGTAATACCAGGTTTTTACCTATATTGGCGGGGAACTTTTATTTTTTTGTACAACCCAATCCTAAATTCATGCAACACCATCTGGCCTCTTTTCACATCACCGCCATGACCCTTATCCTGATCGCCGGATTACACCCGGAGTCCCACTCACAGGTAAACATCTCATTTCACAAGCAGGTTTTAAATACAGAATTTCACTCCGAAGGGGTAGCGGTAGGGGATGTAAATCACGATGGCCTGATCGATGTTATGGCCGGCGCATACTGGTATGAAGCCCCTACCTGGCAGAAGCATGAGATCATGGAACCCAAAGAATTTGACAAGACCAAAACCTATAGTAATTCCTTCCTCAATTTTGCGATGGACGTCAATCAGGATGGCTGGATTGATTTGATCCGCGTAGATTGGCCGGGAACTGAAGTGGCATGGCATGAAAATCCCCAAAACAAAAGCGGTCACTGGACCGAACACCTGATCCATGATCACCAGGGGAACGAAAGTCCCCGACATGTAGATATCAATGGCGACGGAAGGAAAGACATCGTCTGCAACGACCCGGAGCGTAAACATATCATCTGGCTTGAAGCACCTTCTGAAAAAGGGGATACGGAATGGAAAAGACACATCATCAGCCAAAAAGAAGGCATTCCCGGAACGCACCAATATACCCATGGTCTCGGCGTCGCTGACATCAACTTTGACGGGCGACTGGATGTACTGATCAACAAGGGTTGGTGGGAAGGTCCGGAAGATCCCGCGGAGGAAGAATGGACTTTTCATCCGGTGGACTGGGGTCCCGACTGTGCGCAAATGTACGTGTATGATGTGGACGGAGATAGTGATCCGGACGTGGTCAGCTCGTCAGCTCACAATTATGGGATCTGGTGGTACGAGCAAAAACATCAGCCAGATGGTTCAGTACAGTGGATCCATCACACCATCGATCACTCCTTTTCCCAAAGCCATAGTCTGATCATGGCCGATATCAACAAAGACGGTTTTCCGGACCTGATCACCGGGAAACGTCATTTCGCGCACAACGGACACGATCCTGGCGGACATGATCCCGCAGTGTTATACTGGTTTGAGTTCGTCCCGGGGATCACACCGCGGTGGATTCCGCACCTGATCGACGATGATTCGGGATCCGGACTCAATCTCGTGGTGCAGGACCTCAACGGTGATGATAAACTGGACGTGGTGACGGCTAATAAAAATGGAGTGTTTGTTTTCATCCAGGAATAAATCCTCGCTTTCAATGGCCAGCGAACAACAGGGATTTCTGGCAATGTGAGGTCAATGTAAAAATCACATCTGGATGGATAGAAAAGTGGTCTCCGGACTGTTTTAGGAAATAGTAGGTAAGAGGTTTGCCAGCTATTTCCTACATTTAGCGAATCAGCTCGGTGTATTACCCTGCCTGCATGATTTCAAAAAATAATATAATGAACCTTGCTACCCGATTTTCAGCCATTCTAATCCATTTCCGAATTTACGGATTGATGTGCCTGTTCGGTTCCATTGCTCTGATAAGTTGTCAATCAGAGGACCCCTCTGGCATCCCGATCGAAGACAACATGCATATCGTACTGATCGGAAACAATCTCGGTTCCCGTATGATGAATTTCGGGTATTTCGAGACTGAAATGCACCTGCGCTATCCTGAAAAGAATCTCTATATCCGCAATATGTGTGACCCGGGCAATACGCCCGGCTTCCGACCACATGCCAGCCGCAATTCCCCCTGGGCCTTCCCGGGTGCCGAAAAATTTCAGGACGAAAACGCAAATCCTTCAGGTAGTATTGGTCATTTTCCCACCGAGGATGAATGGATTACCAATCTTTCTGCTGATGTTCTCATCGCATTTTTTGGATACAGCGAATCATTCGGGGGACCAGAAAAACTCGATACCTACAAGGCCGAACTGGAAGCTTTTATCCGTCATACGCGCAGTATGAATTACAACGGGGATACTTCTACTCAGCTCGTAATCGTATCGCCGATTGCCTTCGAAGATCTTTCGGATCGGATGGACCTGCCGGATGGTACAAAGGAAAACGAAAACCTAAGCCTGTACACTGACGCCATGCGAGAGGTCGCCGCAGCGCACGATGTGAAATTTGTTGATGCCTTTGCTCCGACGCAGGAATGGTTTGCCAGTACGAAAGAACCAATGACCATCGATGGAAGTCAGTTGACCAAAAAAGCATACAGTCGTTTTGGGAAATTTCTGGCCGATCAGGTATTCGGGAAGAGCAAACCGAAAGCTGGAGAACGTGAAAGCCTTATTTACCAGGCGGTGCTGGAGAAAAACTGGATGTGGCACAACGATATCAAAATACCCAATGGAGTCCATGCTTACGGCCGACGATACGATCCGTTCGGGCCGGACAATTATCCATACGAGATTGAAAAAATCCGGCAGATGACTGCGATACGCGATACGGCCATCTGGCTGGCTGCATCCCGGGGCGAACGAATGGACCTCGCTGCCGCAGACGCTCATACCCGGAAATTACCGGAAGTGGAGACCAATTATAAGACCGTAAAGGGGGACGGTTCGGTGCGCTATCTATACGGAGATGAAGCAGTTGGCGCTTTGCGTACCGCACCAGGGTATAAAGTGGAACTATTCGCCTCAGAGGTGGAATTTCCCGAATTGGCCAATCCGGTACAGATGACTTTTGACGACAAAGGTCGCCTTTGGGTAGCCGTCATGCCAACCTATCCCCATTACAAACCCGGAGATGCCAAGCCCAATGATAAATTACTGATTCTGGAGGATACCGACGGCGACGGAAAAGCTGACCGCGACATTATATTCGCGGACAGCCTGCATCTGCCTGTCGGATTTGAACTGGCTGAAGAAGGCGTATATGTATCACAAGGCACCAACTTAAAGTTGTTCACTGACCTGGATGGGGATGACCGGGCTGATACCAGCATCATTCTGTTAAGTGGATTTGACGATCACGACACCCATCATGCCCATAGTGCTTATGTAGCAGACCCATCTGGAGCAATTTATATGGGCGAGGGTGTTTTTCTCCACACCAACGTGGAAACATCTTATGGAACCGTCCGGGCGACGAACGGAGGGTTTTACCGGTATGCACCCCAATTGCACAAACTGTATCGGATCGCCCAACTTTCAATTCCCAATCCCTGGGGCATCGCCTTCGACGATTGGGGCCAGAGCTTTTTTGCCGAAACCTCCGGTCCGGCCGTTCGGTGGTTGATGCCCGGCACGGTGGTACCCCTCTACGGAAACGCGAATTACAAATCTTTTGACCTGATCGAACCCGACCACAGGGTGCGACCCACGTCAGGTCTGGAATTTGTGTCCAGTCGTCATTTCCCCGATGAGGTGCAGGGCGATTTGCTGATCAATAACACGATCGGTTTCCTGGGGATGAAACAGCATACCATGGTGGATGATGGCACCGGATTCCACAGCGAGCACCGGCAGGATCTGGTATGGAGCGCCGATGATCCCAATTTCCGGCCGGTGGATATGGAATTTGCACCGGATGGTTCGTTGTACTTTATCGACTGGCACAATGTCCTGATCGGTCACATGCAGCATAACGCCCGGGATCCCTTGCGCGATCATGTACACGGCCGGGTGTACCGAATCACTTATCCGAGCCGGCCCCTGGTGGAACCGGCGGAGATCGAAGGGGCATCCATACCCGTTTTACTCGATAACCTCAAATTACCCGAATACCGTAGCCGGTACCGAACCCGTCGCGAACTCCGTGGAAGAGAAGCAGAAGATGTCCTCCCCGCACTTCAAAACTGGGTGAATAACCTCGACAGAAATGATCCCCGGTACAACCATCATTTGCTCGAAGCACTCTGGGTATCCTGGGGTATGGATCAGATCGATCAGGAGTTGCTCAGAAGACTGCTGGAATCAGAAGACTATCATGTGCGGGCAGCCGCTGTTCAGGTATTGCGCTTTGTCGGTCACCAGGTGAAAGATCAGGCTGACCTGCTGATGGACGCAGCCCGTGATGAAAACGGCCGGGTACGACTTCAGGCCATCGTTGCCGCGAGCTGGCTAGACCAGGAAACCGGTTTAGCGATCCTGAATGAAGCCCGTAAAAAACCGCTCGATGAATGGATGGAAGGGCCGTTTCAATCGGCCTATGCACACATCCAGGGTATTTCAGTGAAAGAACATGAAGAACTCGAAAACCTGACCGATCTGACCGGCACAGAAAAGGAAATGTACCTGAAAGGGAAAGACATTTACGAACGCGACGGGTATTGTATCACTTGCCACCAACCGGATGGTAAGGGTCTGGCGGCTTCAGACTTTCCTCCGCTGGCTGGAACCCGATGGGTGAACGGGTCAGTGGATCGCCTGATAAAACTTACATTGAAAGGCTTACTGGGGCCCATTGAAGTGCTTGGAAAAGAATATCCCGGCCAGGTTCCGATGACTCCTTTTGGTGGATTACTCAACGACGAAGAAGTCGCAGCCGTGCTGACTTACGTCCGCAATTCATTTGGCAACAAATCATCCGCCGTAAAGCCTGATGACGTCACCAGAGTACGCGCAGAAATTTCTGAAAAGGAGGGCTTTTATAACCCCGCTGAATTATTGAATGATCATGCATTGGATTAAACATTGGAACAGAGGATTGATTGGACTGGTGGTTATTTTGTGCTTAATCCCTTTTTCTACACAAGCACTGACTATTCAATTGACATCAGATGGTTTTTGGCTCTGGCAGTTTCTGGGCCGCCTGCATCCTATGGTGGTCCACTTTCCACTCAGCCTGCTGGTGATGGCCGCCATTATGGAGCTGTTTACCCTGCAGAATTATCAGTCGAAATGGCGGTTGACCATCCGAATCATGCTGTGGACCGGCGGTCTAAGCGCTGTGCTCTCAGCAGGGATGGGTTACCTCTTGATGGTCAATGACCAATATGAAGGCGCCGGAGTAGATCTTCACCGAAATCTGGGCATTGCGACTGCTGTGCTCAGTGCACTATGTCTTTGGTTGTCAGGTCAGGGTGATGAGAAGATATCCCGAAAACGAATTTTGGCTTACCGGGCTACATTGTGGGCGACTACTTTGGCACTTATCCTCACGGGACATTATGGTGCTTCGTTGACCCATGGCAGTGATTTCCTGACTGAGGTGCTGCCATTTGGTTCCCCCTCAGTTGCTCCCACTTCCCTCGACATCGATCTATCCGTTTATCAACGTGATACTGCAGACATACCAGACCAGGCCATGCTCGAGTTGCTCACTGGTGTACGGACTGTTTTTGCGCATAGCTGCTATCGTTGTCATAGTTCCGATAAAATCAAAGGGGAACTTCGGTTGGATGAACGGGAATTAGTGTTTGAGGGGGGTGAAAATGGCCCGATAATCGTTCCCGGAGATCCGGAAAATAGCGAACTGGTGCGGCGGATCAGTTTACCTGAAGGGCATGAGGATGTCATGCCCAACAAGGGTGATTTATTACCCAAAGAAGAAATTGACCTTATTTCGCTGTGGGTGGAAAAAGGCGCGTACTGGCCTGAGAATGCGGAAGACCTGAAGATTTTCCGCAACGCACCCCTGGCCCCCCGCTTTCCGCCATGGCCCCCGGACACCAGCCGGTTTGACAATAAAATCGACGTTTGGGTAAATCAGTATTTTGCAACCCATCAGATTGACTGGCCGGAACGAGTCGATGACCAGACTTACCTCCGTAGGATTTACCTTGATATCCTGGGACTAACTCCTACACCAGAAGAAATGGAAGCGTTTCGAATGGATTCAAGCCAGGATAAAAGATCGAAATGGGCACTTCGGCTGCTGGATCAAAATGAGGATTATGCCTTGCACTGGCTCACCTTTTGGAACGACATTCTACGAAATGATTACACCGGAACCGGTTACATTACCGGAGGACGTCACGCCATCACTAATTGGCTATACGAAGCTCTGGTCAGCAATAAACCTTACCGGCAAATGGCACAGGAACTGCTCAGTCCGGATGAGGATTCCCGGGGTTTTATCGCCGGAATCCAGTGGCGCGGTGTCATCAACGCCAGTCAGGCTACCGAAATGCAGGCCGCTCAGAATGTGGCACAGGTCATGCTCGGGCTCAATCTCAAATGCGCTTCATGCCACGATAGTTTTATAAGTGATTGGAAACTGAAGGATGCCTACGGTTTTGCCAATATATTCGCGGAGACCACCCTGGAGATCAACCGTTGTGACAAACCCACAGGTGAAATGGCTGATACCCGCCTGTTGTGGTATGAGCTGGGTTCGATTGACAGCTCCGCTTCGCGTGAGGATCGGCTCGAAGACATGGCAGAAAAATTGACCGATACGGACAATGGTCGTTTCTACCGCACCATAGTCAACCGAATCTGGGCTCAACTCATGGGTCGGGGGATTGTGGAGCCGGTCGATGAAATGGATCAGCCCCCATGGAGTCAGGATCTTCTGGATTGGATGGCGGTCAACTTTGTCGGCAATGGCTTTGACCTGAAAAATCTCATTTATACAATTGTCACTTCTCGTGCTTATCAATTACCGGCTGTAATGGTAGAAAATAGTCTGGCCCTTCGGGATGAAAACTACCTTTTTAGAGGTCCGGTATTGAGAAAAATCACCGCCGAACAATTCTCCGATTTAGTCAGCCTCAATTTCGGATCGCTCTTCGATGCGGAAGAATGCAAATTTTTACCGGAAGGCCGGGACACGTCTTTTATCCGGGCGTCACAGGTCGCCAACAATGCTTTCCTGACCGCACTGGGCAGGCCCAACCGGGAAGTGGTGGTTACCACACGAACCGACCAGCCTAATTTGCTGCAGGCACTGGAGCTTACCAATGGTGAACGGCTGATGAAATCATTGGGCGAAGGAGCTATAGCCTGGCAGCGAGAATTTCAGGAACCAGAGCATCTGATTGATCACACCTATGAAGTATTACTAGGTCGTGAGCCTACCACTGATGAATTAGCGATAGCAGCCGATGTGCTGGGTTCTGATCCGAACACCGGTAGCATTCAGGACTTTTTCTGGGTGATGGTATTGCATCCTGAAGTTCAGTTTATCCGGTAGGTTCACGTACAGATCAAATTTGGATATTTCGTTTACCCAATTTTAAATAAAATTCGTATCTTAACCTGATTATGACAGTTTACCAAGACAGAAGAACCTTCCTAAAAAAATTATCGGCCGCTGGAATTGCGACAATGGCGGCAGGCGCTCCCATGACTGGCCTTTTGTCTTCGTGCAACCAGGATTCGGGAACGCGCATGCCTTCCACAGCGGATTCGGTGATCTGGCTGTTTATGGCCGGAGGTATGGCGCACACCGAGACATTTGACCCGAAGAGATATACTCCATTTCGGGAAGGGATGGAAGGAAACGAAGTATTGAGCACCTTCCAGTCCGTACCGACCGTGTTGGATGGCGTACATTTTTCGGAAGGGCTGGAATCCATTGGAAGTATCATGGACCGGGGCAGCCTGATCCGGTCCTATGTAGCAGCTGATCTGGGGCATATATTGCACACCCGGCATCAATACCATTTCCATACCTGCTATGAACCACCCCAGGCGTTCATCGTACCCCACATCGGTTCCTGGATCGCCCACGAACTCGGTCCGGTCAACGAAGTCATTCCGGCCTTTATCAACATCGGTCAGCGATTTGACGTAGGGGAAGGCGAGGAACTCAAGGCTTATCATACGGCCGGATTTCTGGGGGATGAATACGGCCCTTTTCTCATTCCGGATCCACTAAAAGGACTGGATAGCGTCCGGCCACCGGTGGGTATGTCCGAAACGCGTTTCGAAAAGCGGCATGAATTGTACAATCAACTCGTCAGTGAGAGTCCAATAGGGGAATATGGAAGCGATTATCAGAAAGAGTCCCTGAAGGCCTCCATGGAACAGGCCTACAGGCTTCTGAAGTCACCGGAATCGGCCGCCTTCAACATCCAAAAGGAACCCAGTGAAAAATATGAGATTTACAATACCGGCCGGTTTGGGTTGGGTTGTCTGATGGCAAGGCGCCTGGTGGAAAATGGCGCGCGCTTCGTCAGTGTCACCACCGAATATGTACCTTTCAAGGGATGGGATACGCATGAAAATGGTCATACGCGTGCCGCCGAAATGAAAAAACAAGTGGATGGCCCCGTTGCCCAGTTGATCCGCGATCTGGAAGAGAGCGGCCGGTTGGACCGCACATTGATAATCCTGGCCAGCGAATTCAGCCGGGACATGATGGTGGAAGGTCGTCCAGGTCAAACGGTTAAGGAACAGGTGAATCAGCCCGATATACTGAAAGAAATGAAACATTACGGCATGCATCGGCATTTTACAGACGGCTGCTCCATCCTGATGTTTGGTGGCGGAATCCGGAAAGGATACGTGCACGGCCGGACAGCAGAGGAACGCCCTTGCAAGACGGTGGAAAAACCCATCCGTATAGCGGACATACACCAGACGATTTATCATGCCCTGGGCATTCCTCCGGATACGCATTATATGATTGAGAAACGTCCTTTCTATACGACACCGGAAGAAATCGGGAAAGCGGAAATGGAGTTGTTCGCATCGACCGCTTAGTTCAAATAGTTCGTCGGTGGGGATTCCTCCCATCATGCCGGAATGGACGATCACTTGTACGAGCAAAACTCACCACACCTGTATAGTATCAACCACTACTGGTCCCAAACCAGCAGAGCTGGCCAACACGGAAAGCGCCCAAATGAATGATTTGCAGTGTGAACTATTCTTGTCATTTTCAGATTTTTTGATCAATTTCACACCATGAGTCTGAAGATAGATATAGAGGAACTGGTACAGGCGGATGTGATATCAGAAGAAACGGGTGCAAAAATCCGACAATACTACGATGGGCATACCGGATCGGCCAGTCACCGCCTTGTTTTGATATTCGGGATTCTGGGTGCGTTGCTGAGTGGGATGGGCGTGATTCTCATCATGGCCTACAACTGGGAGGATCTCACCACCCAAACCAAAACCATCATAGCTTTTACTCCACTGGCCCTCGCGCAGCTATCCGGGTTTTATACTTTGGGCTGGCGTCGAGGGAACCGGGCCTGGCACGATAGCAGCGCTGTGGCGATATGTATGGCGGTGGGAGCATGCCTGTTCCTCATCAGTCAGATCTTTCATTTTCCGGGCAATGCGGTTTCGCTGGTGCTGATCTGGATGTTGCTTATCCTCCCGGCGGTATATATACTGGATTCAGGGGCTACATCCCTCTTGTACCTGGCAGGGATCACCTGGTATGCGAGTTCTGTCAGTTATTTTACCTATCCTTACCAGGAGGCCTGGTGGTACTGGTTGTTATTACTGGCCATCCTGCCATATTACATTTACTTGCTCAAACGGCGGTTTGATGGGTTTTTGACTTCTTTACATCACTGGGTCATACCTTTATCCGTGACGATCGTGTTAGGTGGATACACGATGGATCACGGGGTCTGGATGTATATCGCCTACTTCAGTATGTTTGGCTTGTTTTTCATTCTGGGTCGTTCTGCACCATTTGATCGGTACCCTAAAATTCACAATGGTTACTTGTGGATGGGCCAGGGTGGATCTGCCATTATGCTGATCATGCTGAGTTTTAAATGGTTTTGGAAAAAGCTACCTGAATTGCTTCACCCTTTGCAGGAAGCACTGGCTGCTCCGGAATTTTGGATAGCAGCTGCGCTGACTACCGCTGCGTTTATTTTCCTGCTGGTCCGATCCTGGAAATCCCCGGAGTTTCGCAGGGAAGTATTCGCCTGGGTATTTTTATTGTTTCTGGGATGTTTTCTGCTGGGTTTTTATTCTGAGTCCGCATATTATCTGATCAATATGCTTATCCTGGGTGTTGCGATCATGACCATCCGCAAGGGCAACCGAACCGCAGATTTTACCGAATTGAATTTCGGATTGCTGATGGTGGCGGTGCTGATTTTTAGCCGGTTTTTTGATTCCAACATTAGTTTTCTACTCAGAGGGTTGGCGTTTATCCTGGTGGGGCTGGGATTCTTTCTGGTGAATTATTCCATGTACCGTAAAAAGCTCGCCCATGATAAATAAATGGTATTTGATTCTTTTGTTGGCCATCCTGGTCTGCATTCAGTGGATCGTACCAATGCAAATGGTACGGGACAGTCGGTCAACCCTAACCTCCGGGACAGAATATAAATTCC
>CBFGVZ010000135.1:0-10111 GCA_965652315.1 uncultured Saprospiraceae bacterium
TATTCAAGGGGTCGTGACCCCTTGGAATACTCTATATTCCGCTTCAATCCCTCATACTTCGTCCTTTTCACCGGTGAGCCGCGAAACATTTCCTGGAATTCTTCCGGCGATAATTCCGACCAATCCTCCTTTGAAAGGGTCAACAGATCGGGATGGGGTTCAAAGTCGGGCTCATCGTGGACCGTGGAAAACCGGTTCCAGGGACAAACTTCCTGGCAGATGTCGCATCCGAATATCCAGTCCTCCATACGACCTTCAAAATATTCCGGAATCGGGCCCTTTTTCTCGATGGTGGCATAAGAAATACATTTGCTCCCATCCAGCAAATATCCATCCTGGTCAATGGCATCCGTCGGGCACGCATCGATACACCGCCGGCAGGTTCCGCAGAAATCCTGAATGGGTTGATCATAGGCCAGTTCGATGTCCACCAGGAGCTCTCCCAGGAAAAAATAGGAGCCAGCTCGGGGATGAATAAGCAGGGTATTCTTTCCCGTCCAGCCGATCCCGGCCCGGGCCGCCCAGGTCCGTTCCATCACCGGTGCCGAATCCACAAAGGCACGGCCCTGTACCGGCGTCAATTCCCGGTCAATATCGCTCAGCAGTTCGAGAAGCTTTTTTTTGATCACCTTGTGATAATCTCTGCCATATGCATATTGGGATATTTTATAACTGTCCTGGGGACGTGGGACCGGATTGTGATAATTGTAGGCCAGTACGATGACCGACACAGTGCCCTCCACCAGAAGCCGGGGATCCGTCCGCTTTTCAAAATAATTTTCCATATAGCTCATCTCCCCGTGATAGCCCCGGTTCAGCCACTCTCGCAGCTGCTTACGCTCTTCGGTCAGCTCTTCCGCACAGGCGATCCCTACCCGACTGAAACCCAGCTCGAGACCGCGCTGTTTGATCCACCTTGATAGGGCAAATTTGTCCAAAATCCTTTTTCTACCTTATTTAAGAATGTACAAAAATAGAGAATCGACAGATTTAATGGATATTGAGAACATATCAAATCTTCATTCGCATTCTTACGCTCATATACTCCTCATCTATATCTGGCCGCGCTCAATTCTACCTGGTTATTACCACTTTTTTCCTCATCCTGAAATTCTCACCGATGATCTGAAGCATATACTGACCGGCCGGAAGGGCTTGCAGGTCGATCCGTTCCGAACTTCCTTCATATAAAGTCGCTTCAGATTTGTATTGAAGAACACCTTTCATATCATGTAAAAATATACGCACTGCTCCCGGTTCTATCCCCACCGAACGCAACGAAATAGCGTTCTGCGTAGGATTGGGAAACACCTGCAAGACAGGTTCTACGGCCTCGCAATCCGGATAAATGCGCTTCTCCTGCAGAGTACGCAGACCAAGTGGATCTTCAACGACCAATCGAATGCGGTAATGATAAGTTTCAATCCCGCAACCGAGAGGTTCGATATGGGCGACGGCGTCGGGTGTCGCAAATTGTGCCTCCTGATGAAAATGGGTGTTGTGGTGAAGGAATACGGTCCATTGAAATTTTAATTCATTTGTTGAGTGTTCAGCATCCGATACCTCCGAGATCAATGGCCACTGGGTGCTTTCCAGAATGCTGTATTTATCCCCTGGCCGGATGCTGGTAATTTCCACCATCGGAGGAGAATTGTTGACTGATACGAGGATATCCTTTTCGCTGGATTTGCCTGCCTGGTCGGTGACCGTGAGTGAAAGGATATAAGTCTTACCTTCCTGGTCCATGAAGGTTTGATTGATCATCGGGTCCCGGCTGAATATTTCGCCATTCATTTCCCAAAGAAAAGACAACGAATCTCCTTCCGGATCATAAGACCTGGAAGCATCTATCTCAACGGTCAGGGGAGCAGGTCCGAAAATGGTATCCGGAGTGCCCACAATCACAGGGCGCCGGTTACCTTCAAAACTCATTTTATAAATCCTGTGCGGATCGTGCGTCACAATATACAAGCTTTTATCATAAGGATTCTGGGACATCTGGACTATGCCACCAATATCATCCGACCAGGGGTAAATGCGATCTACCTGACGATTTTCATTGAAAGTCATGACGCGCATCCATCCCTGAAAATCCCCATGAAAATAGGAATTACGCAGAGAGTCAGGATAGCCGTCCATAGTGTAAAAAACACCGGCTATGGAGGAACTGCCATTGAAATCTTTACCCCGGATGATCGGCGACTGTGGATCGTTCACTCCGACGCTGATCGCCTTCCCATCCGGTGAAAAACCAGGTGTTAGTGTAGAGGTTTTTTCACTGATCCAATTGGCGTAAGTCAGCACCGGTCGTTGATGGACAAAAGTTGGCACCGATTCCGGGATTTCAATATTATCATAACAGGGATGTGGGTGGCGCGCTCCATGATCAGCTCTGGGCTGGACGATGAGATCTTTGAAATAAAAATATTCCTGGTTGCATTCCCCCGGACCGACCGGGGCGGTATAATTGGGCACACTTTTGTCCCTAAAAAGATAGTAAGACTCCAGGCCCTGATACACCGGCCATCCAAAATTGAGCCCCGGACCATCGACCAGGTTAATCTCCTCCCAGCTCCAATCCCCCACGTCGCCCACCAGCAAATCTCCGGGACCTTCGCCCGAAGGACCCGGAAACAACGTCATCCGAAAAGGGTTTCGAAATCCCAGTGCCCATACTTTGGAAATGGGTTCATCCGGCCGATTAGGATCAAAAAATGGATTGGAAGACAGACCCTCGCCCGTTTCCGGATCAATCCGAATGATTTTTCCACAATACGTATTTAAAAACTGGGCCCGGTACGCTCCGATATTTTCCTCCGGCTGGATAATCCCATCCGCCAGAGCTTGTGGATCATAGGCCTTGTCCGGAATGGGTTCCTGTCCCACAAAGTCCTGCCCAGGTGCACTGCCGTCCCCCACAGAAAACAACAAACTTTTATCCCGGCCAAAGAGCAGGGTTCCGATCCCATGTGATTTTGTAGTGATCGGGATGCCATGTTGTGCGTCCGCTCCGATTATAATCTTCCTGCTGTCTGCCACAACCTGCCCGGGATTAGCAGTATCCAGGGTATAACGACTTATCCGGGCAATAGTGGCCTGATCATATGCATTGGCTTCCGGATCATAATCCGGATCATCCGCATGAAATAAATGATACCGATCCACGACGTATAACAAATATATCCATCCATTCTGTTCAAAATCAGGATGCAGTGCTACCCCCAACATACCGTGATCACTCCAGAACCCCACTTCATCAGAGAGATCGAGTACGGGCTGATTGCTGACATGGAGATCGGAGATCAGCCATATTTTTCCATCCTGGGTCCAGGCGTACGACACTTCTGAACCAGTATGTACCACGCCCACCGGATAGGAAATCTGATCAGACACGGTTTCCAGAAAAAATCCCTCAGGTAAATTTTGTGCGGGTGAAGGCAGGGAAAAAAGTAAAAAGATATAAATTAAGAATACACGATGCATACTAAATAGATAACGACTCTGATGAGCACTTCATCATAAAAACACCCACAAATGTGGTAGACGAGAAAAAATGGTCCCCCGGATTGTTTTGGATAAAATGAGATAAAAATCCAACGTCGTTCTTATCCTCCGGGGGACCTGGTAAATGGGATTAGGACAAATCTAAAAATATCCGTTCAAAAATATTGGGAATTCCGGCATCTTAACGGTTGTAAAAACCACCGCCGGACCTCGTTGGATTCCAGCGATTAATCCAGTATTTTATCTGAAGTGAATGAACTGTTGATATATTCCCGGTTGAGTCGGGCAATATTGGACAACTTAATTTCCTTAGGACACTCCGCTTCGCAGGCACCGATGTTGGAGCAATTGCCAAATCCTTCCCTGTTCATTTGCGCTACCATCCGCTGGACGCGCCGTTTGCGTTCTACTTTACCCTGCGGCAGTAAGGCCAGATGGGACACCTTGGCTCCGGTGAACAATACAGCGCTGGCATTGGGACAGGCGGCTACACAAGCCCCGCACCCAATACAGGCGGCTGAGTCAAATGACGCGGCGGCCTGCTCTTTCTCGATTGGTATATCATTACCGTCAGGCGCCTGCCCGGTGTTCACAGATATATATCCGCCAGCCTGAATGATGCGGTCAAACGAAGACCGATCCACGACCAGATCCTTTACAACAGGAAATGACCCGGCCCTAAAAGGTTCGATAACGATCGTATCGCCGTCATTGAAATGTCGCATGTGAAGCTGACAGGTCGTGGTGGCTGCCAACGGACCATGTGCCTGTCCATTGATCATCATACCACAGGTGCCACATATACCTTCCCGGCAGTCATGGTCAAATGCCACCGGATCTTTTTTCTGCTCGATCAGTTCCTGATTCAGTACATCCAGCATTTCGAGAAACGACATCTCCTCCATGGCTTCCACCTGATAGGTTTCAAAACCACCTTTGTCGCTATTATTTTTCTGCCTCCAGATTTCAAGCGTTAATTTCATGCTTTTCCTTTTTACAGTATCCTGAGGAACTCCAGCCAATCGACTGACCGATCCGGGGATAACTTGGTTCTATTTATAACTCCGTACTTTCAGTTGTACATTTTCAAAAATCAAGGGTTCCTTATGCAATTGGGGTTCATTTTCATCCCAGGACCAGGCTCCTACGAAGGCAAACTCTTCGTCTCTTCGCAGTGCTTCCCCATCCGGGGTCTGATATTCCTCTCTGAAATGACCACCAGCTGATTCCTCCCGTTGGAGCGCATCGAGGATCATCAGTTCGCCCATTTCCATAAAATCGGCCACCCGGAGGGCTTTTTCCAGTTCGGGATTGTATTCGTTCCGGTCTCCGGGTATAAAGACTTCCTTCCAATATTGATCCCGTAATTCCCGCACCATTTTCCGGGCTTTCATCAGGCCTTCCTGGTTCCGTGCCATTCCGCAGTATTCCCACATGATGAGACCGAGTTTGCGGTGAAAAGTATCCACCGAAACATTTCCCCCTACATTCATGAGTCGATCGATCCGGTCGTTGACCGCTTTTTCGGCCTCCAGAAATTCCGGGCTGCTATCATCGATATGGGGTGTTCTGATTTCGTGGGACAAGAATTGTCCGATGGTATAGGGGATGACAAAATAGCCATCAGCCAGTCCCTGCATCAGAGCGGATGCCCCGAGTCGATTGGCCCCGTGATCGGAAAAATTGCATTCGCCCAGAGCAAATAAGCCGGGCACATTGGTTTCGAGGTTGTAATCCACCCACAGGCCGCCCATGGTATAGTGTACGGCTGGATAGATCATCATCGGGGATTTATAGGGATTATCGCCGGTTATTTTTTCATACATCTCAAAGAGGTTGCCGTATTTCTGTTCTACGACTTCCTCTCCGTACCGGCGTATGGTCGCCGCATCAGGATCGGTCAATCCGTGCTGGTGAGCGGCCATTTTACCATATCGCTCGATGGCCGATCGGAAATCCAGAAATACAGCCAGACCGGATTTGTTCACCCCAAAACCCTGGTCGCAGGCTTGCTTGGCGGCCCGGCTGGCCACATCCCGAGGTACGAGATTTCCGAAGGCCGGATAACGGCGCTCCAGGTAATAATCCCGGTCTTCATCCGGAATGTCATTGGGTGATTTTTGTTTGTTGCGGATGGCCTCTACGTCTTCTTTTTTCTTTGGTACCCACACCCGGCCGTCGTTTCTGAGAGACTCGGACATCAGGGTCAGCTTGGACTGATAAGAGCCCGACACCGGAATACAGGTGGGGTGAATCTGGGTGTAGCAGGGATTGGCCATGAAAGCACCGCGCTGTACAGCCCGCCACGCCGCGGTAACATTGCAGCCCATAGCGTTGGTGGACAGATAGAACACATTGCCGTAGCCCCCCGTCGCCAGCACCACACAATGCGCGGAATGGCGTTCAACCGCTCCCGTAATCAGATTGCGGACGATGACGCCCCGTGCCTTGCCATCCACGATCACTATATCGAGTACTTCGTGGCGGGTAAACAACTCCACCTGACCGGAGGACACCTGACGGGACAAAGCAGAATAGGCACCGATCAGCAGTTGTTGTCCGGTCTGGCCCCGGGCATAAAAGGTCCGCGAAACCTGTACACCTCCAAAAGAGCGATTGGCCAGCAGTCCGCCGTATTCCCGGGCAAACGGTACGCCCTGAGCGACGCATTGGTCTATGATATTCGCGCTCACCTCGGCCAGCCGGTAGGTGTTGGCCTCACGGGATCGGTAATCCCCCCCTTTGATGGTATCATAAAACAAGCGGTAGATGCTGTCACCATCATTTTGGTAATTTTTAGCGGCATTGATTCCCCCCTGAGCAGCGATACTGTGCGCACGCCGGGGAGAGTCATGAAAAGTGAACGACTTGACCCGATACCCCAGTTCGGCCAGGGATGCAGCTGCTGAGGAGCCGGCCAGGCCCGTCCCTACGACGATCACTTCCAGGTGGCGCTTGTTGTTGGGCGCGACCAGATTCATCTTTCCTTTATAATTTTCCCACTTTTCTTCCAGCGGCCCTTCAGGAATTTTGGGATCCAGCCTGGTGTTCCCAGCCGTTTTCACTTCATTCTCTTTCACAAGTGTGCTCATCTCTGTCATCGATTATTTTACAAAAAATATGTAGAGTGGAATCAAAGCAAAACCCAAAGGGATCACGATCGAATAGATCAATCCGAGTCCTTTAATAATAGGGGTATATTTGGGATGATTCCAGCCCAGGGTCTGAAAGGCGCTGTAAAATCCGTGCTTCAAATGAAAAAACAACGCAACCTGACCGATTACGTACAACAATACAATCCACCACACTCCAAAGGCCGTATTGACCCGGGTGTACAGGTCGGCCACCGGATGATCATAACCCTGGTATTCCACCATATCCAGATGACCCAATTTCATTTTCAACCAAAAATCGCCCATATGCATCAGCAGAAAAGCCAGGATGAATAGCCCGAAAATGGCCATATTGGACGACGCAAAACTCGGATTGCGAAACTTGTACCTTTTATAGTTTTTGGCACGGGATTTCTTGTTGTGAATGGTTACTACAATACCCTGGATAACATGTAGCACGATGAAGATATACAATCCGTAGGAAATTGTGATGATCAACGGGTTGTGCGTCATAAAATAAGCGTAGGTATTGAACGAATATCCACCATCATCGTTGAGTAACTGGAGGTTCCCCGAAAGGTGAACGACCAGGAAGAGGATCATGAACAATCCCGTCAGGCTCATGATCAGTTTTTGACCAACAGAGGAGGTAAAAAAGCGCGATAACCAATTCATATAGTACAGCTTTAAGCTCAGATTTTATTCTAACTTCCAAAGCTATAAATTATCAAATCGATGTGATCGATAAGCCTGTAATAAATATTTATTTAGAACGCATCTAAATTTTTCCGCTATTTTTGCACCATATTTGTGAATTGAAACAGTCCGAACGACTCGTATGTCCAATGTAAAATTATTTTCTAAGTATATTGAGTTATTTCAGCAAGTCGAATTTCCGATTACGCTACATCAGGATGCACATCACGACTTCAGCAATCGGGACAAAGGTATACGAAGCGAACTCCTCCAATCGTTTGTAACGCCATATATTGGTCAGAATGACGATGAATTCACCGAATATGTTCCCTGTTTTCAATTGAAAGCTGAGAAAAATTTCATCGCCATCGTCCTTTGGCGGGCGGCCCTGATGAATTATGAATATTATGTCCTGACCTACCGGGGGACTGGTGATCTGATACACCATCAGGTGATCGCCGGAATGCGTTCGGACGGGGAAAACATTATCACCCGGATCGCCATGATCGATAATGACTCTGTCATTCACATGGTGGAGGGAAAAAATAACGAAGGAAATGAATCCCGTTATGATCCGGCTGACACGCGTGAGTTCACATTTGAAATCACCTCTGATGGCTACATCAGCTTAGAACATTAAAAAGACAATGAAAAAATACCATCGCAAACCCAAAAAACTTGCATCGGAAGATCTTAGAGAAAAACTTAAAACCAAATTCTACAAAAATCCATCCCAGGTTTATAGTGCCAAACAATTAATACACTCAGAATCGTTTTCCAATAATAAAGATTCTGTAAATCACGCCCTTCATCACCTTTCCGACGAAGGCTTTCTGATAGAACTGAAGGAAAATCGATTCAAATTCAATAAAAATGCCGTGAAAAGCAGCCGAATATTCGAGGGAAAAGTGGATATGACCAAGCACGGGTCAGCCTTCATCATATGCGAAGGACTCGAATCCGATGTTTTTGTTCCCAAAAGCCGACTCAAGGGCGCTCTCGACAACGACCGGGTGGAAGTCATGGTACTCAGTAAGAAAAAGAATAAGCTTTCCGGTGAGGTCATCAATATCATCGAGCGAAATACCACCCATCTGGTAGGCAAATATCAATCCAACAAAACCTTCGGGTTCGTTCTGCCGCTCAACCCATCCGTTCAGTTTGATGTATATGTACACGATGAGGACAACAAAAATGCCCGCGATGGTGACACCGTCATCGTCATGGTGGATAAATGGCCTACCTCCTCACGAAAAAGTCCCATTGGCCACATCGAACGGATTCTGGCTGAGGAGGATGAAAATGAAATCAGGATGCAAAGCATTCTGGCGGATCAGGGATTCAGCGAAATATTTCCGAAAGAAGTGGAAAAAGAGGTGGCCAAAATCGAATACGATCTTCCCAAAAATGAATTGTCACGACGCCGGGATTTCAGAGACGTCCTGACGCTGACCATCGATCCAGCCGATGCTAAGGATTTTGATGATGCCATATCCATTCGGGAGCTGGAGAATGGCCATATTGAGATCGGTGTGCACATCGCCGATGTCACTCATTATGTAAAACCCGGCACCGCACTGGATAAAGAGGCTTATAGCCGATCTACCTCAGTCTATATGGTGGATCGCACCGCTCCCATGCTGCCGGAAAAACTCTCCAATGAATTGTGTTCCCTACGCCCCCGGGAGGACAGCCTTACTTTCTCAGTCGTAGTAACCATGGATCGGGATTACGGGGTGATCAAATCGTGGATTGGCAGAACGGTCATCCACTCTGATTACCGGTTCAGCTACGAAGATGCACAGGCTATCATCGATGGGCATCAGGAAAGCACGGAGCAGGATAAATTACATCTGCTCAACAAGATCGCCAAAACCCTTCGTGAACGTCGGATGAAAAAAGCTTCACTGGATTTTGAGACAGACGAGGTCCGCATCATCCTGGATGAAAACAAAGTTCCGGTGGACATCAAAGTCAAAGAAAGACTGGATACGCATATGCTGGTCGAGGAATTCATGCTCCTGGCCAACTTACAGGTGGGTACCTATATGAATAATCGGGACAACCCCAAAGTACCTTTCATCTACCGGGTTCATGATCTGCCCGACGAGGAAAGAATGACGGATTTCGCACTGATGCTGAAAGAAATGGGTTTCCAATTTTATATGGATAGCCCGCAGGCGATCAAGAGCTCCATACGGCGGCTCAATGAAGCTGCCCGGGAAGATGAAGCCTTGAAAATGATTCAACCCATGGCGATCCGGATGATGTCCAAGGCAATATATACCACGGACAACATCGGGCATTTTGGCCTGGGATTTGACAATTACAGCCACTTCACTTCCCCCATCCGGCGTTATTCAGACGTCCTCGCGCACCGAATCCTGTATGATAATCTGGACAAAATCACCCGGTACAACAAGGAAGAACTTGAAAGCCAGTGCGTCCATATCTCCAATCAGGAACGCAAAGCCATGGAAGCAGAGCGCGATTCCATCAAATACAAGAAGGCAGAATTCATGAAACGGCACATCGGGCAGGAATTCAATGGCATCGTTTCCGGTATCATCGACCGGGGGGTATTTGTACAGATCGTCGAAAACCAATGCGAAGGACTCGTCCCATTTGATAGATTTGATGAATATTATGACGTACCCGAAAGCCGGCTGGAAGCCGTCGCCCGCCAATCAGGCGATGTTATCAAAATCGGGCATAAACTCCGCGTCAAAATCGTAGACGTGGATGTGGCTCGTGCCGAGATCGATATGGATCTGGTGTATTGATTTACGATTGACGAT
>CBFGVZ010000136.1:0-10031 GCA_965652315.1 uncultured Saprospiraceae bacterium
TTCTAGGAGTAGTGTCTGCAATGTACCTTCCCCAGAGTCTCAATAGGTCCTCAAAATCACTGGATTACACACTGAGCCACCTTATCCCTACGCGGCTGTTTGACGGCAGTCGTTGCTGGGTACATCCACGGGCTGGAATAGTGCCGGGAGCGGGAAAGGATGGGATTCCACGGGTAGTGATGACGATGAACACGCTGGATCTCGACGGAAGCGATGTATTCAAGGGGATGTACGGCCTCGAAACGAATGATTTGGGAGCACATTGGACCGAAGTGGAAAAGTTTGCCAGTCTTGCGCCCCGGATGGAAGTTATCGATGATGTGGAAAGACCGATTGCCGCCAGCGATTTTTGGCCTAAGTACCACAAAAAATCGGAGCAATTGCTGGGCATCGGGCATACGGTGGTGTATACACCGGAATGGAAAGTGACTATGCCCCGGCCTCGCCATACCTCCTATTCGGTTTACGATCCAGCCCTCAGTAACTGGTCGGAATGGCGAAAATTGGACTTACCTGCGCTGGATAAATTTTATAATTCAGGTGCCGGTTGTGCCCAGCGTTATGATCTGCCCGACGGTCGGATTCTATTGCCGGTTTCGTTTTACCCCAAAGGCAAGAATTCACATATTACGGTACTGGATTGTTCTTTTGACGGTCAGACACTCGCCTATCGGGGCCAGGGCAATGAATTGGGCATCGACAATCAGACGCGCGGCCTGCACGAAGCCTCGATAACCCGTTTTGATGGGCGGTATTATATGACCATTCGCAATGATGAACGAGGATTCGTGTCGACCAGCGAGGATGGACTACAATATACGCCTATCCATCCCTGGAAATTTGATAATGGTGATGAGCTTGGGAGTTACAACACGCAGCAGCATTGGGTCACGCATAGCGATGGTTTGTTCCTGGTATATACTCGTCGCGGTGCGAACAACGACCACGTCTTCCGCCACCGTGCTCCACTTTTTATGGCCAGAGTGGATCCGGAAAAATTATGCGTCATCCGGGAAACCGAGCGTATTTTGGTGCCTGAAAAGGGCGCCCGGCTGGGCAATTTTGGAGTGACGGATGTCAGCCCCGATGAAACCTGGGTGACGGTTTCTGAATGGATGCAGCCCCGTGGTGTGGAAAAATACGGTAGCGATGGCAGTGTTTGGGTGGCCAGGATCCAGTGGAATAAAGACAACAAACTGTTTTAACCTTTTTTAATGGATACTTTTAATATTCAAATAAGTTTCGGCCATTTTCATTGGGTTGATTTTTTAGTTGAACCCTTTGTCTTTTCCCTAACTTAGGGAAATTGGCTCAATGAAATAACCGATTGCTTTCCAGGCATAATGGCAACGAATGGTAAACAGTTTCTTATCACGTGCCGGGAATAGTTCCCGTCCAGTGCCTGAAGGATTCTTGATGCCAGCGTTCCATTGAACAGGATGTGCTCCATAACCAGTCGCTCTGCCGGTGCCAGACGTTTTCTGAATCGATCATACAAATGTGTCCAGAACTCCTGAATGGATACATCTTTATCAGTTTTTATCATTCAAAATAATCCTGCAATCCCAATTCCATGAAAATAATTCCCAAATGCAGGAATTTTTTTATTAAATTTAGCTGACACTCATATTCCGGATTCGATTAAACAGGTACACAATGGACCGAAGAAACTTTCTCTACAAATCTACATGGGCTGGGGGGACGGCTGCTACCTTACCCATTTTTCCCATTCATAACCCAATTGCTACCAGGGATCAAAATGAAACGCAAGAAGAATCCTATGATACCTGGCTGGATATCCGAAAACAATTTCTACTTGATGAAAAGAAAATTCATATGGCGCTGATGTTGTTTGCTTCGCATCCAACTCCGGTGAGAAAAGCCATTGGTAAGCACACCGATGGTTTTGACAAAAACCCTTCATTGCATTGGGATGAACAAATATTATACCCTTTTCAGAATGGAGAAATGGAAAAGCAACAACAACTCATCCAGGCAAAATCGGCAGCTAGCTATTTGGGATGCGAACCGGAGGAGGTCGCCTTTACCGATAGTACGACGATGGGTCTGGCCATCCTTTATACCGGATTGAAGTTAACATCCGACGATGAAATTCTCACCACCACGCACGACCATTATTCAACTGAGAAATCATTGGAATACAGTGCCCGGTTACACGGCGCCACCATACGCAGGGTTTCGCTTTATGAAGAGGCTGACAAGGCAAATGTGGAATCGATCGTGTCCAGGTTACATTCTAATATTTCTTCCAAAACCAGAATAGTAGCGGTAACCTGGGTCCATTCATCGACAGGAGTCAAATTACCCTTAAGAGAAATGTCCGAAGTTATCGCAGACCTCAATAGAAGCAGAAATAGTGACAACCGGATATATTTCTGTGTAGATGGCGTGCATGGTTTTGGGATCGAAGATGCAACCATGGAAGATCTGGGATGCGACTTTTTTGCTGCGGGGACGCACAAATGGATGTTTGGCCCCCGAGGCACAGGTATTTTGTGGGGACGAAAAGATGCATGGCATATGGTCGATCCCATCATCCCCTCTTTTCACTTAAGTCCATATGGACAATGGCTGGGTACGGAACCCAGACGAACCCTAACTTTCAATGAAAAATGTTCACCGGGTGGATTTCACACCTTTGAATACCGCTGGGCACAGCATGCAGCTTTTAATTTTCATATGAAAATTGGGAAAAATAAAATACAGGAACGCACACACCACCTCTGCACCTTGCTGAAGAATGGACTGCAGGAACTCAACCATATAAAAATTCATACACCTATGTCCCCTGAACTTTCATCCGGCATCAATTGCTTCGAAGTGGACGGTTATACACCCAATGAAGTGGTGGAAAAGCTGTATGAAGCGGGAATCATTGCCTCAACATCACCATACCGGAAAAGCTATGTACGGCTCACCCCATGTATCATCAATACCGAAGATGAGGTCCACACCTGTATTCGTACATTAGAAAAAATGAGATCATAAAGGATTGAATCCAGGTATATCATCCCATTGTTGAAAGATAATACAGGTTTTTAAAAAAATTAGCTTAGGTTCTTTAGTGTTATTACGACATCTTTGGCATTTCGTGTACTATTGAACAATTAGTAAATAACAATGAACCACTAAGTGAAGAACCCCACCGTAGGAATTCGTGTAATATTAATCCTTATCGGTCTTAGTTCTGCGATATCAGGCTATGGTCAGAAACACGATTACGCGGGATTTCTAAAGAAAGTCGTACAGTCTGTTGATTCATTCTGGATAAGGATTCACGCTGCTGAAGCCCTGGTCACCAATAATTTTCCGGTGGATGTGGAAGGAGTTTTTGACCCTGTATTGAAAACCAATGGACCGGAGAAAATCGGAGCATTGCGAGTGCTGTATAATTCCACTGGCCAGGATAGTCTAACCCGCAAAGATATTGAAGGTCAGATACTAAACGTATTTACATCTACATCGGACTCACATACCAAACTGGTCGCCCTGGAAACTATGGGGAAACTGGGTTTGCACTTCCCGGAAAATGATGAAATCAGACAAATCGCACGTTCTGGAACGGGAGGCATCCAAACGATGGCACAGTGGGTCCTGGCCAATTCCGGTGAAAATACAGACATCCATACCTTGGTTGAATTCCTCGATTCGTCCGACTCCATCCAATTCCGATATGCCGCTTATGCACTTCGATTTCTGAATCACATTCCACCACCAGATTTGAAATTAATGAAACATATTTTTGATGATCTGGATAGAAATCACCCATTCCGGGTTTACCTGGTTAGTGCATTGTGGGTACAAAGCCCCGTAGGAGAAGACGGTAGGTATCTTGAGGAATTATTGCAATACCGGTCTGGTGAGCAGTACGAAAGATTTGAGGTATTCCAGTCTCTATCCACAAAAGGCCAATCGGAATTGATTCCGGCTATCTCAGACGCATTTTCAGATTCCAGTACAGATGTTAAAGTAAGCGTTGCCCGGGCTTTTCTTTTCAATGAACAGTTTGCACAAAACCGGATCGGTTGGCTGGACTGGGTTATTTTGGTAGCCTATGCGATTTTGTTACTATCCATCGGTTGGATTTCGTCCTATTTCCAGAAAAACAAGGAGGACTATTTTCTCGGTGGGGGTAATGTGAATCCCATCGTATCCGGCATTTCGATGTATGTTTCATTTTTCAGCGCCATTTCATACCTGGCCATCGTGGGGGAAGTCATCAAAAATGGCCCGCTCATCCCCATTATCAATATGGCAGCCGGACCGGTTATCTTCATTCTGGGGAGCTTTTTCCTGATTCCATTTTTCATGAACCTGAAAATGATCAGCGCCTATGAGATTCTGGAAAAGCCGCTGGGCATTAAAATCCGGAAATTGGGTTCCGTGATTTTCCTCACCACGAGAATCCTCTGGATGGCACTCCTGATTTTTCTGGCCGCCAAATCCATGGTGGTGATGATGGATTGGGATCCCGGAGTTATCCTGCTGATTTCGGTTTTTCTGGGTATCATTACGATCGTATATACCGTCATGGGTGGCCTGAGGGCAGTGCTCATCACCGACGTGATTCAGTTTGTTATACTGGTACTGGGTGCGATCGCAACTATATTGATGGTAGCTTTCCAATTTGACGGAATTGGAGATCTTATACCCACTTCCTGGAACCCTAACTGGCAAAAAATTGAAACATTTAATTTTAATCCATATGTACGCCTGACCATATTCTTTGCCTTTATCAATACCGTTACCTGGTGGATCTGTACCACGGGTTCGGATCAGATGGCCATTCAGCGTTTCATTTCGACCAAAGACCTGAAGGCAGCCCGGCAGACGTTTGCAGTGACTCAGACGGGCATGATCTGCATGACCCTGATGCTGATGTTCGTCGGCTTCTCCATTTTGAAATTTTACAGCGCCAGGCCCAATCTGCTTCCAACCGGTATGAATGTCCAGGTCAATGCGGATTTCCTTTTCCCCCATTTCATTGCCAATCAGTTTCCGATGGGGATGTCGGGCCTGGTCATCGCAGCACTGTTTTCCGCCTCCATGTCCAGCCTCTCGTCCGGGATCAATTCTGCGAGCTCGGTCCTCATGACTGATGTTCTGCCCAAATACGTGATGAAATCAAAAAATGAGCTGGTCAGTATCCGACTCAGTAGCGCCGTACTGGGCGTGGTGGTGGTCCTGCTTAGTTTGCTCATCCCACTGGTACCGGGCAACATTATCGAGGTAACCGCCAAGACCAATGGCCTCTTTATTGCCCCACTGTTCAATCTGTTTTTTATGGCCTTATTTTTCAAAAACCCAAAGGCATTTGCGGTGGTCATGGGGTCTATATATGGCTTTTTGGCCGGATTCACGATTGCTTTCTGGGATGTGCTGACTGGCAATCCGCCGTGGTCGTTCCTGTGGATCGCGATTTCATCTCTGCTGGTTTGTGTTTTCAGCAGCATCCTGTTCAATACTGTACTACCACGGATGAATGAAAAACAACGCTGGATCTGGGGTCTTGTGCTGATGATTCCCTGGGTTGTGTTTTTTATTTTACTTTGACCTATTAAATCGACGGTACAATGAGAAAAAGCAAAGTATTACATAAGCTAAGGGCTGGAAGTTTTGTCAGTTGCTTTAAGGTTAATATTCCAGACCCCAGGGTAGCAGATATTGCAGCTTTGGCCGGGTTCGACTGTGTATGGGTGGACATGGAGCACATCGGACAGGACTGGACGAACCTGGCTGCCAGTATCTGGGCGACCAAATCACAGGATACCGACATTCTGGTTCGCGTTTCCAGGGGGAGTTACAGTGATTATATTCGTCCCCTGGAACTCGATGCCACAGGGATCATGGTGCCCCATGTGATGAGTGCGGTAGAAGCCCGGGAGGTAGTCCACAAAACCCGGTTTCATCCTCTGGGCCGCCGCCCCCTGGATGGTGGTAACAATGACGGGGCCTACACTATGATGGATTTTAACCGGTACATCGAAGAAGCGAACCGGGAACGATTTATCATATTGCAAATCGAAGACCCGGAACCCCTGAAACACCTGGATGAAATCGCATCCCTGGAAGGCTATGATATGTTGTTTTTTGGTCCGGGAGATTTTAGCCAGGGCATTGGGGCCATCGGTCAGTGGGATCACCCGGATATCACAAGTGCTCGCAGGCAGGTCGCGGAGACCGCCCGTAAACACGGTAAATTTGCCGGTACGGTGGGCAGCCCGGCCAATCTGAATGAGCTGAAGTCAATGGGGTATCAGTTCGTTAGCGTAGGGGCTGATGTGGTCGGGCTGAGCCAGTATTGCCAGAAAATGTTGTCCGCATTTGATACGGAAGAACGTAAAAATTCATCGGAGAGCTATTTTGAAACAAAATAAAAATGAAGAAACGATCATTAGGGAGCACGGGTCTCGAGGTGTCGGAGGTGGCATTCGGAGGAGTAGGGATCGGAATGCCTTATGCCGGGCAGGCCATGCCGTCCGAGAAAGATTCCATCCGGTTACTCCACCGGGCCCTGGATGAAGGGATCAACTTCTACGATACTGCCAGGATGTATGGTGTGAGCGAAAAGGTCATGGGAAAGGCGTTCCGGGACCGGCGACAACGGGTCATCCTCAATACCAAATGCGTCCATTTCCTGGACAGCCAGGGAAGGATCCCGACCGATTTACCCATACGACAAACCATACGTGAATCGCTGGAAAAAAGCCTGACAGCATTGGGTACTGAATACATCGACGTTTTCATGCTTCATCAATCCTCACCCGAGTTGTTACAGAATGAAGAAGTGGCGGCGGTTTTTACGGATCTCAAAGCTGAAGGCAAAGTGAGGTCAATCGGAGCCTCCACATATTCACCTGAAGAAAGCAGGCTGTGCATCGAAAGTGGTATATGGGAAGTGGTTCAGGTGCCTTTCAACTTAATGGATCAGCGTCAGCGAAGTTTGTTCTCCCTTTCAGAGCAGCACGGAATAGGCCTGATCATCCGATCCGTCCTTTTTCGAGGATTTCTGACCGGTAAGTCTTTGCAGTTACATCCGGCCCTGAAGGCAGTGGAAGCGCATTTGCAAAAATTTATCAGTCTTGAAGGCTCTGATATACCAGATTTGATAGCGCTTGCCATAAAATTTGTGCTGTCGTATTCTGCTGTGGCATCGGTTCTGGTGGGGATGGACCAGAAGAATCACCTGACCCAGGCACTGGAAGTGGTGGATGGGCAGTATTTTGGCCCTGAATTTCTTTCTAAGCTGGAAAAAATGGCCTATCCTGAACCCGAATTTTTAAATTTTAGCCAATGGGTCAAAAATGGCTGGTTGGAAAATTGAACGAATATGATAAAATTAGGAATGATCGGAATGAGTCCCGGCAATGCCCACCCTTATTCGTGGTCGGCCATTACCAATGGACGGTATAATGGTGATGAAATCGCTCGTGTCGGGTATCCGGCGGTGACGGATTATCTGAACCGGAACAAGGATGACCTCGGAATGGATGGGGCCCGGATCACGCACATCTGGACGCAGGAAAAAGCCATATCGGAAAGCATCGCGGAATCCTCTGAAATAGAGCACATCGCAGCCGAATTGACGGATATGATCGGTGAGGTGGATGCTATCATCCTCGGCCGGGACGACCCGGAAAACCATGTGGAGATGGCCCGGCCGTTCATCGATGCCGATATCCCCATTTTTATTGACAAACCACTGGCAGCGAGCAGAGCCGATCTGGATTATTTCACCAGTAAATTCTACGAGGGAAAATTTATTCTATCCTGTTCTTCCATGCGGTATGCGAAGGAGACCCAACTGGCCCGGTCCGTCATTGATTCCCTCGGTCCTACACAACTCGTATCGGCTACCGGGAAAAAGGACTGGATCAAATACGGTGTTCACATGCTTGAGGCTGTGTTCGCTGTACTCGATGATCTGGTTCCGGTAACCGTAGGGTCGATTGGAGAAACAGGTCGGGAAGTGGTGAAGGTGGAATTTGAAAACGGCATCGTAGCTACCTTCCATTTGTTTATGGATATATCGTCCACGTTTCAGGTCAACCTTTTCGGTACGGATGACTATTATCACTACCTCATCAGTGATAGTTATTCCATGTTCCGGCACAACCTGGAAGTGTTCGTAGAGAGCATCCGAAGAGGCCGTTCTCTGCTGCCGTACGAGAATACGTATCAAATTATAAACACAGTGATTTCGGCCCTGGAAAGTCAGCAGGCCGGACACAAAATCAATCTAAAACCGCTATGAATGTATTGGATTCTTTTAGATTGAATGGCAAGGTGGCTTTGGTCACGGGAGGTGCGGGAATCCTGGGGAAAGGCATCGTGGAAGGCCTGGCGGAAGCGGGTGCTACTGTGATCGCTGCTTCCCGAAACCCGGAATCTGCCCGTGAATTATTCGAAAAGTGGAAATCTGCGGGCCTGGATGTGCAGACCATGAGCTACGATCAGGCAGACCATGATTCTATCATAGCATTGAAAGAAAAGATCCGGGATCACTTTGGCCGACTGGATGTTTTCGTCAACAATGCGGTAGCCCGTCCGATGAAAGGTTATGATGGAAGTATCGATCAGGTCGAGCGGTCTTTACAAATCAATGGAACGGGCAGTATCGATATTTTACGGGAAATGGCCGCATTGATCGCAGAAAGCGGTGGGGGAAGTATGATCAACATTAGCTCGATGATGGGCATGGAAGGTCCGGATCTTTCCAATTATGAAGGCACGGATATGGGTACACCACCCCCGGATTACTACTTCCACAAGGGGGGGTTGATCACACTGACCCGATATTTTGCCAAGGTATTGGCCGGGAAGAACATCCGGGTCAATACCATTTCACCTGGTGGCATTTTCAACCACCAGCCGGAGCGATTTCTGGAAAATTATATCCAAAAGGTCCCCCTGCGACGCTTTGCCAATGCCAGTGATATCAAAGGTCTCATCGTCCTGCTGGCCTCCGATGCCGGATCGTATATCAATGGGGAGAATATTCTGCTGGATGGCGGATTGCTTGCTTAGACGTGAAAGCTCAACTTTGCATCAAGGCAAAGTGGAAATCACTACAGTCTTTCCGTCTCAAGCTTTTTCCTGTACGTGCTCGGATTGATCCCTTTGTATTTTTTAAACTGGCGGTTGAAGTTTGCCAGGCTGTTGAATCCACACTGATAGGCGATCTGTGCAATAGTCCGGTCGGTCTCGGACATAATCACGCAGGCCTGGCCTATCCGGATCGAATTCACATATTCCACGAAGGTCATCCGGAATCTTTCCTTGAAAAAATTGCAAAGAGAGGTGATGCTCATATTCGCCACTTCCGACATATCTTGCAGGGTGATTTTATTCTCAAAATTCTGCATGATATATTCCATGATTATTTTAAATCGATCGGAGGGACCTGTTGGTTGATTATTCAGAAAAGCAGGACTGGCGAGCACTTCATAATCTTTCAGGCGGGCCAGGCAATCAAATATGGCGAACAGGTTTTTGAATCGTTCGATGCCTTTGAGGTCCAGCATTTGCACCATTAATGAGTTGATCTCATCCCGGATGGTTCCTTTTATCACAATTCCACGCGCCGATTCCTGTATTATCTTTTTGAGTGGCATCATCTCCGGGATGTCGGTAAAATTGGAACCCAGAAAATCGCGTTTGAAATGGATGACGACAGCATCGGCATCATCCCGGGCAGTACCGTCGAAATATTCCGGATCGTTGACCCAGACGTGAGGCAGGTTAGACCCCATAAATACGAGGTCGTTCCGGTCATAAAATCCGATATGGTCCCCGACCATCCTGCGTCCTGTACTACTGGTGACCTGCACCAATTCCAAATGTTCGTGGTAATGCCAGGGCGCCGGGAAGAATTGCCCGCGTTCCCGGAATACGATAAATGATTCATTTAACTCTTGTGGTAAATTGTACTCTACTGCCTTCATTTTCCTTACTTTACACCAGCGTAATAATACAAAAATGTATCGTTACTTCCTACTATCTTATACCTG
>CBFGVZ010000137.1:0-10015 GCA_965652315.1 uncultured Saprospiraceae bacterium
CCCCCGCCCAGAGCTTTGTATAACGACACCACCGCTGAAATTTTCTGCAAGCGGGTATCGACAAGTCCCAGTTCCGTCGAAAACACCTGATCACGTGCCCTCAATACTTCCAGGTAATTGGCCAGACCATTATTCAACAGAGCATTGGAATACTCCACGGCATGGTCCAGTGCTACGAGCTGAGCCTCCTGGATAGCTAGTTTTTCATCCGATTTATATGCCGTCATCAGGGCATCGGTTACTTCCTGTACTGCCTGAAGATAGGCCTCTTCGTACTGGAGTATAGTCTGTTCGTAGGTCAACTGAGCCAGTTCCATTTGAGTCTTGTTCTGGCGTCTGTCCAATATGGGCTGTGCCAATCCACCGGCCAGGTTGGCGAAAAGTGAACCCGGATTGAGAAAATCTCCAATCCGGATACTCTCCAGACCAGCGCTGGCATTGATCCGCAATGCGGGATAAAAATAAGTCTTTGCAACATTTATCAACTCAAAATCACTCCGGATCTGGTATTCCAGTTGACGTAGGTCTGGCCGGTTGGACAGAAGTCCGGCAGGCAGTCCGGTCTGAAAGTAGGCTGGTAATTCCACATCATCCAGAACTCCCCTTTCAACCGGTTGAAAAGTCCGCCCCAGCAATGTATTGAGCGTGTTCTCGATCAAAAATGTATTTTGCTCTATATCGACGAGTAAAGCATTGGCAAAATGCATCTGGGCGATGTTTTGCTGAACCGCTACTTCGGTCACGGACGGTGTACCGGCTTCCTTAAGTGCCCGGATTGTTTCCACACTGGATTGCCAGTTTTCGATGGTCCTTTCTGCTATCTCTCGTCGTTTATCCAGAGCTACCAGCTGATAATACAGGGAGGCAACCTGTGCGATAAGCTGTGTCTGTACTGCCTGCAATCCGGCATGGGCAGCTAAATAGTCGGCAAAAACAGCCTTTTCCTGGCTTTTGATCTTACCCCAGATGTCCACTTCCCAGTCTGCGTTCACACCCAATTGATATCCCTGATACCCACGATCCTCCAGATTTCCGGAAACGGCATTTTCGGACAACAACCCATAAGTCAGTTGGGGACTCACCGACAACGTTGGAAAATAAGCTGCTTTGCCTTGCAAATAATACGCCTGAGCCATCTCGATGGATTTGATCGCCATACCAAGCGTATAATTATTGGCAAGACCCGTATTGATCAGATTGACCAGATTCGGATCATCAAAAAAATCATCAATCGACAATTTGGCCAGTGAGGTTGTATCCAGGGTCACTCCATCGATCGGGTATTGTTCCACTTCGATGCCCCGGTCCACACCGGGAAATTTCTGAGTAACCTGACATCCAGAGAAGAATGCACTCACTACAACTATCACAGAAAATATCCGGCTGGGAATCATGTGCTACTTATTTCTTGATCTGTAGAATTGTTTTCAGCCTGGTTTACGGCCTCCGGAACCCCGGTAATCTTCTCCTGCAACCACTGGAACATCACAAACAACACAGGAATCACAAACACACCGATCACGGTACCGATCAACAAACCACCTGCCGCTCCCGTACCGATGGATCGATTGCCCACTGCACCTACACCGGTGGAGAGGACCAATGGCATCAATCCGAAGATAAATGCAAACGAGGTCATCAGAATGGGTCGTAACCGGACTTTTGCTCCGTCCAGAGCTGCATCAATCAGGCTCATCCCCTGATGACGTCTTTGCCGGGCAAACTCCACGATCAAAATTGCATTTTTAGCCAGTAGTCCCAATAGCATAATCAGTGCAATCTGAAAATAAATGTTGTTATCCAGGCCAGAAATCCACGATGAAAAATAGGCTCCAAAAACCCCTACGGGCAGAGACAGCATCACGGACAACGGGAGCAAGTAGCTTTCATACTGGGCCGACAGAAAGAAATACACAAACAGGATACTCAGCCCAAAAATTATAAAGGCCTGCCCGGCTGATGCCAATTCCTCCCGTGTGAGACCCGAAAATGCAATATCGTATCCCTGTGTTAGTTCTGTCTGGGCCAACCGACGAATGGTATTCACCGCGTCACCGGAACTGTAACCGGTAGATGCCTGTCCGGTAATGGCCACCGAATTGAAAAGGTTGAACCGATTAACGGTTTGCGGACCGTAAATCCTCTCTAATGACACAAATTCAGTAATGGGTGTCATTTGTCCCAGATCATTGCGCACCATAATCCGATCCAGATCTGCCTGACTCTGCCGATCTTCCGGCAGGGACTGCACATATACCCGGTATTGCTTACCAAAGCGGCTGAAATCTGCTGCATAAAACCCACCTACATATCCCTGCATAGTGCTTAGAATGCTGTTTATGGGTACACCAGCTTCCTTAGCTTTGGGTACATTAATTGACATTTCGTACTGTGGAAAACTGGTGCTGAATGAATTGGATGCAAAAGCAATGGACGGATCCGAAATCAGTGCCTGCACAAAACGGGAGGCTGCATTATCCAGGTCCTTGAAACTGCCTCCTGTGCGGTCCAGCAATTCTAGTTGAAATCCGTCAGCCGAACCAAATCCCCGTACGCTTGGTGGAGAAAAGAAAATAATATTGGCATCAGGAATAGTCTGGGCCATCTTCGTCATCCGGGCTATCAGCGCACTGGCTGAACTCTCCTCCCCCTTCCGGTCATCCCAGTGATGCAGCAACAAAAATCCCATCCCATAGGAGCCTCCTCCACCAGAGAAAAAGCTATTTCCGGCATACAAGGTTTTTCCCTTTATCTCATCAAATTCCTTTAATTTCTCATTGAGGGTCTCAATCACTTCGAACGTGCGGTCATAGGATGCACCTTCGGGCAGATCAATGTTAACGAATACCACCCCACGGTCCTCAGAAGGAATAAAACCCTTCGGCATGACCCGGTTGATCATTAAAATACCCACTACCGAACCTGCCAGGATCAAAAGGGTTACCCATTTATGACGAAGCAGGAAGGACAGCGAATTGGTATACCGCTGACGTATCGCGTTAAAGGCAATATTAAAATAGTAGAAAAACTGCCGCAAGGGGTTTCGCTTTTGTTCGCCATTTATCTTTTTGGCGTGCCGTCTCAGGGCAATGGCACAGAGTGCCGGACTGAGTGTCAGGGCATTGACAGCTGAAATCAGGATCGCGACGATCAGCGTTACACCAAACTGTTTGTAGAATACCCCGGCCGATCCCTGGAAAAATGTCACAGGGACAAAGACAGCAGACATCACGAGTGTAATTGAAATGATGGCTCCCGTAATTTCACTCATCGCCTGGTGGGTCGCCTTTCGGGCATCCCGTTCCCCATCTTCCAGTTTGGCATGTACGGCTTCCACCACTACAATGGCATCATCTACTACGATCCCAATGGCCAGAAGCAGAGCGAACAAGGTCAAAAGGTTGATACTATATCCAAAGAGGTTCAGAAAAAAGAAGGTCCCGATGATAGACACGGGTACTGCGATAGCTGGAATGAGAGTAGATCTGAAATCCTGGAGGAATATAAAAACCACGAGAAAAACCAGCAAAAAGGCTTCAAGCAGGGTAGTAATGACCTTATCGATAGATGCGGTCAGGAAGTCGTTGACATTGAAATTGATCAGGTATTCCATACCCGGAGGAAAATTACCTGACAATTCCTCCAGTTTGTCCTCTACGGCAAGTACAATTTCCTGTGCATTGGAGCCAGGAGTTTGATAAACACCAAAGTTGACCCCGGCGTGATCATTTGCGATCGCTTTTCCCGTATAGGATTGGGCACCAAACTCAATTTCGGCTACATCTTTCAATCGGAGCAACTGTCCATTACCGATAGCCTTTATAATAATCTCCTCATATTCGGTTTCAGTGTTAAAACGACCTGGGTATCTCAGGATATATTCAAATGCATTTCCCGAATTCTGACCCAATGCTCCCGCTGCAGCTTCCAGGCTCTGTTCATTGATGGCGGCGATCACATCACTGGGAATCAGGTTGTAGGCCGCCAGACGATCCGGTTGCAACCAAATCCGCATTGAATAGACATTCCCGCCGAACGCCCGAACCTCTCCCACACCCTGGATCCGCTGCAATTCCGGGATGATATTGATGTTGATATAATTTTGTATAAACTTGGCGTCGTAATCGTCGTTCGTGGAGTAAATCGACGCGTACATAAGCGAGCTAGTCTGTTGTTTTTGGGTGATCACCCCGCTCTGCACCACTTCTCTCGGCAAGAGTGCATTTGCCCGGGAAACACGGTTCTGAACGTTAACTGCCGCGATATCCGGATCAACTGTTTGTTCAAAATACACCTGAATCTGTGCGCTTCCACGATTACTCGCTTCAGAAGTCATGTAGGTCATGCCTTCCACACCGTTGATCTGTTCCTCCAGGGGAATGATCACACTTTCAAGAATGGTCTGGGCATTTGCACCAGGGAAATTAGCTGATACTCGAACCGTCGGAGGTGCGATCTCCGGATACTGAGTCACCGGAAGGGTTTGCAATCCCAGGTATCCCAGGATCAGGAGGATAATCGATATAACTGTGGATAGTACCGGTCGGTCAATAAATTGCTTCAGCATGTGCGGGTCTTATGTTATTTAAAAACCGGTGAAATATTATCTATATAATTTGAAAATGAGTCCATTCTGGGTTTAATGACCATTCCGTTTCGTACGTTGCCCACCCCTGCTGCCAGGATGACATCACCTGAATCGACACCACCGGAAACAAGTACTTTGTTATCTACGACAGCATAATATTCCAGGGGCTGGGAGGTCAATGAATCTCCCCCATTCAGCCGGAAGACATATTTACTTCCCTGCATTTCATACGTGGACTGCAACGGAACGACCAGAGCATCCTCGTATTCAGTAGGAATAGAGATGAGGCCGCTTCCTCCATCACGGAGGATATTCTCAGGGTTTGGAAATTTCGCTCTGAAATTGATGGTACCCGTTCGTGGGTCTATCTGACCCGTAATGGTTTCAATTTTCCCTTTTTCGCTATACGTTTCACCATTGGCCATGATAAAATCCACCGGTGGCATCAGGTCGATTTTCTCGGCAAGCGTAGAACCCTCCAGGCCAGTGGTAAAATTGAGAAAATCCTTCTCATTGAGTGCAAAGTATACGTACACTTCGCTGATATTGGAGACGTAAGTCAATGGCATAGCTTCACTCCGGCCCACCAGGGTACCCTGTCTGAAGGGTATTCTGCCTACAAACCCTGAAACCGGGCTTGTGATTCTCGTATATCCGATGTTCTCCCGAACTCCCTGGTACTGACTTTTGGCCTGTTCTACCTGGGACTTCGCTGAGGCGAGATTGGCTTCAGCCGTTTTGAGCTGTACATCACTGATGATATTTTTCTCTACGAGTGGCCTGAGCCGGTCCACTTCGACCTGCGCGATGTGGACACGGGATTCTGCAACAGCAATATTAGACTGGGCAGCATTGGCGCTTTGACTCAACGCCTGGGTCTCCAGCTGGAACAAAGGTTGACCTTTTTTAACGAAATCGCCCTCATCGACGTATATGGCCTGGATGTACCCATCCACTTTGGCCCGAATACCGATATTTTCTACCCCTTCTATAGTAGCCGGATACAGGTTCGTATGCGCCACATTCATTTTTTCCAGGGCAATGACCGGAAATTCCCGGATGGCCTGCTGCGCCTCTGCGTCGGCTTCGGCATTGTCATGGCAGGAAAAAAAGAAACCCGGAGTAAGCAACAATAAGAATATCGGCAAATACCGTAGGCAAGTATAATTTTTTATCTTCATAAGTAGTAGCCTTTGAATTCAAGTCCAATCAGTTATTGGAGGTTGTCATTATCACAGTAGGTCAAGGTAGTTTCAGGGCTAATTCATCTCGGAAAAAATCCCACAAAATTTGACATGCAAAAGTAAACACAATGATGTCAAAAGAGTTGTTGAGACACTATGAAAATAAAATAATTAAGGAACATGGAAAAAAATTAAACATTCTTTAAGAGTGAGCAGGGGACTGAGATACACCTGCGTTTCCAGAACTTACCCGAACAATATATCCAGGAGTTCAGATACATTGGATATCGCACTGACGACGATCTGATGGGCAGACTTTGGCATAGGGTCATGGTGTGTGGAACAAACGATCCTTTTAAATTTCAACCGGTCCGCTTCTTTGATCCGCTGCTGAAATCTGTGTACGGTGCGCAATTCACCTGTCAAACCCACTTCTGCACAATAGCAGATCTTACGGCTGAGCGCCTTGTTGCGAAAGGAACTCATTAAAGCAACAATCACGGCCAGGTCTATCGCCGGATCATTGACCCGGATTCCTCCGGCAATATTGACGAACACATCCTGCTTACCCAGGGGAAAACCACACCGTTTTTCAAGTACTGCGAGTAGCATGGACAGGCGGCGGAGATCAAAACCAGTAGCTGAACGCTGGGGAGCGGCATATACCGTAGGAGTTACCAGCGCCTGCACTTCCACCATAAAAGGCCTTCCCCCTTCAATCATCACGGCAGTCGTACATCCACTCAGATCCTGAGCAGAACGATTGGCAAACATCATAGAGGGATCTTCCACTATTTCCAGGCCGGTGGACTGCATCCGATACACCCCAATTTCATCCGTACTGCCAAATCTGTTTTTGTTTACCCGCAGCATCCGGTAGTTATATTGCTGGTCTCCCTCGAAATACAGCACAGTATCCACGATATGTTCCAGGATCTTGGGTCCTGCAATATTCCCTTCCTTATTGACGTGACCAATAATAAAAATAGCCGTCCCCTGCTCCTTGGCTACCCGCTGGAGTTCCATGGTGCAGTGCCGCAACTGGGAAATATTCCCCGGTTCCCCATCCAAATTGGGATTGTAGGTGGTCTGGATACTATCCAGGATAAGCAGATCAGGCTTCACGGTCCTTAAATGCTGTAAAATGCTTCCCAAATTCACCTCGCTCACCAGCCAAAGGTTTTCCGGGAACTTCTTCATTCGGTTCGCCCGCATTTTGATCTGTTCATTGCTTTCTTCGCCACTCACGTACAGCACTTTTCCAGGGAAATGTGCAGCCACTTGAAGCAGTAGGGTAGATTTTCCGATACCCGGTTCACCAGCCAGCAGCATAAGGCAACCCGGAACCATTCCGCCGCCCAGGCATCTTTCCAATTCTTTATCGCCGAGGGGCCATCGGGACCGCGCTGTCAACTCCACCTGTTCCAGCTGAACGGGCATACTTTCCAGTATGGAGTGGGAAGCGGCACTTTTTTGGCCTTTACCTGTTCCCGGAATTTTATATTCGATCATCGTATTCCACTCTCCGCAGGATGGGCATCTGCCTTCCCACCTGGGAGATTCAAACCCACATTCCGAGCACAAAAATATTTTCCTTTCTTTGGCCATAACATTGAAAATTTTTGCAAAATAAGCAATTTTGTATCTTCTCCGTAAAGGGGACTTCTTCGGCAGGAGGAATCCCGGAAATATTTCATCGAATTAGTGATTCATTCCAGGTGTCTAATCGATCACACCCGGAGTGATGGGCCATTCGAATGTTTTTGTTATCTTCATATCATCAATGGACTCAAACAGGATAAGAGGTACGAACCATAATTCACGAAACAGGTTGTAAGTTATATGAATACGGATTATCTGAAACACCATATTGAAGCGCTGATTTTCGTAGCCAATCCATCCATTACTTTTCAGGAGATCATGGATTGCCTCCATGAAAAATTTGAGACTTTATTTGAAGAAAAGGAAGTCAACAGACTTCTGGAGGAATTGATCGAAGGGTATCGGGAGGAGGCATCGAGTTTTGAAATTCTGGAGATGAATGGTGGATTTCGATTCATGACCAAGCCGGCTTTCCGGGAAACGATCGAAACGTACCTCAAACAAGTCAATAATAACAAGCTATCTAAAACGGCCATGGAAACCCTGTCCATAGTGGCTTACAAACAACCGGTCACCAAGGCGGTGATTGAACAAATACGTGGGGTCAATTGTGATTATACCATTCAGAAGCTACTGGAAAGGGACCTGATCACCATTCTGGGCAGGGGGGAGACCATCGGGAAGCCGTTGCTATATGGGACATCCGAAAAATTTATGGATTATTTTGGATTGAAGACCATACAGGACCTGCCGGCATTAAAGGATTTCGAGGACAAGAAACAAGTCATCGGGGATAAATCCGCGGTAGCAGGTGAAGCGCTAAGAAATACCAGTGAGAATTAAGAATAAGTGATGAACGACACCAAAAACACTTTAGTAAACAGGGTTGCCACGAGTAAATTAAAAATCATCAACCTGGAGCATTTTTATCCGTCCATAGATATCGTCGAATTTGACGTTCGAAATTTTCTGTATATGGATCTGATCCTGAAGGAAAAAGAATATCGGGCTGCTCTGAAGGAAGCTGACTGGTCCGTCTATCAGGACAAGGCGGTGGCACTGCATTGTTCTTCAGATGCCATCATTCCCACCTGGGCATTCATGTTGGTAGCAAGTTATCTGGCACCGGTCGCTTCCCGGGTATTTATGGGTAACAAGGAGGAACTCATTGAGGAAGAGTTCCGGCACCGGATTGAGCAACTGGATTACAGCCAGTACCAGGACGAACTGATCGTCATCAAGGGATGCAGTACAAAAAAAGTACCCGAAAGTGCTTATGTTCACCTTACAGTCCGGCTACAGACTGTCGCCCGGAGCATCATGTTTGGCGAAGCTTGCTCCACCGTACCCATTTACAAAAAACCTAAAAACCCAAAATCATGACATATTATTCAAAACCTATACTATATAGTATAAGCGTCATACTCACTCTGGGCCTGATATACGGCTATGTGGCACCCACTCCCGGACCAGGTAACGCGGATACCGATCCGGCGGCAGCTCCGATCAAACTGGAAGTGAATAGTCAGGCACTTCCCCAACAAATCAGGGCCGTGTACCTTACCAAAGATTTTGAATTCGCCGGAGAACGAGTACCTCTGGAGAATCAGGATGTGCGGGAACGCCTGGAACGTGAATTAACGGTCAATTCATATTATCACAGCAGCACCATCCTCAATATCAAACGAAGTCGGAGGTTCTTCCCGGAGATTGAACGAATATTGAATGAACAGGGCATTCCTTTGGATTTCAAATATGTAGCGGTAGCGGAATCCAATCTGGACAATGTAGTTTCCCCTGCTGGTGCACGGGGATTCTGGCAGCTCATGCCTGCGGTAGCCCGATCTTATGGCCTGATCATCAATAGTGAGGTGGATGAAAGATATAATCTGGAAAAAGCTACTATTGCGGCTACCAAACTGATACAAAACTACAAAGACAAGTTTGGGACCTGGACCAATGCTGCCGGAGCCTACAACATTGGTGAGGGAAATTTCAAAAGAGAACAAAAACTGCAAAAAGAAGATGATTATTATAACATGAATTTTGGCTCCGAGACGAACCGGTATTTGTTCCGGGTCCTGGCGCTCAAAGAGATTCTCTCCACCCCGGATCGTTTCGGGTTTGATGTGGATTTTTCCCAGCGGTACGAGCCCTGGTCCGATCAACTGAAATGGGTTACCGTCACTGAATCCTTGTCCAGTCTGGCTGATTTCGCTCACGACCACAATATGAGTTACCGCGACCTAAAAGTGTATAACCCCTGGTTACTCACCAATCATCTGACCGTTCCATCAGGAAAATCGTTTGATATTGCGGTATTGAAATGATTGGAGGATATAGATGCCGAAAGTATAATCACAGACATCCCTACCTTACCCCATTAATACTGATTATTAGCGGATAAATCCGTAAAGCAGATTGTCGCGAATGGCCGTAAAGATGGAGTAAGCACCAGCATGTCTAAGAACACCTAAGGTGTTTAAGATGAATGACTGAACAGAATCCCGACGCATGCTGTGTCGGGATCGAATGTCCAAACGGACATTCGGTGAAGGAAGCGAAGGGGTGGGCTGCTTTGCAAGTGAAGCGCAGCCAGGGGTGAACGAACATAATCCCGACATGCGAAGTGTCGGGATCG
>CBFGVZ010000138.1:0-9963 GCA_965652315.1 uncultured Saprospiraceae bacterium
AATAAAGATGCACCTTATTGGTCCATCCGGGCTCCGATCGATTCCGATTGCTCCCTGAAAACATCCAGCCCGCATTCAAGGAAATCCCTGAAATCCTCCACTGAAGGGGTATATCCTACGGGTTGATTGAGCAGCCGGCCATCGGGGCCTACCAGAGCGTAAAGGGGCTGTGAATTATTCCTGAAAAACTCGGTCTGAAAAAAGTGCCATTTATCTCCTACCGTGCGCAAAGTGCGTTCTCCACCGGTATGTTTTGGAAGACTTACCTGTTCGCTTTCGGGTAATTCCGTTCGATCATCGACATAAAGTGAAATCAGAACAAAATCCTCTTCCATGATTTGTTTGATCCCCGAATTGGGCCAGATATGTTCCTCCATTTTACGGCAATTCACGCAGGCATAGCCCGTGAAATCAAGCATAACCGGTAGATTGAACTTACGCGCATAAGCGAGACCTTCATTGAGATCTTTGAAACAGGAAATATTGTTCGGACAATCATTGGGATGAATCCAACTGTAGCCTACTGGTGGTGCCAGACCACTCAGTAATGTCAGTGAAGTGAAAGTCCGCGTCTCTTCATTATACCGGAAACCACTTAGCAGATATACCGCAAATGCCAGCGACAATACCCCCAACGCTTTTCTAGACAGTGATATCCGCTGATTTTTACTATCGTGCGGGAATCTAATCAGGCCAAAAAGATATAGTCCCAGGCCAATCGCAATGACCGTCCATATGATCAGAAAAGGCTCAATCTTCAGCAATCCCCAATGTTCGACCAAATCCGCGTTGGATAAAAACTTAAATGCCAGGCCCAGTTCCAGAAAACCCATTACGACCTTGACGGTGTTGAGCCAAGACCCGGATCGGGGCAGTTTATTCATAAAGGTGGGAAAAGCCGCAAAAAAAGTGAAAGGTAATGCCAGTGCAAGGCCAAATCCGCCCATTCCCAGAGTCAACTGCGTCGCCCCGCCATCCGAACTCAGAGAGCCTGCCAGCAAAGAGCCCAGAATCGGTCCCGTACAGGAAAACGAAACCAACGCGAGCGTGAGCGCCATAAAGAAGATTCCGATAAACCCACCCAGTCCTTCTGCCTTACTCACCTTGTTCGCCCAGGAACTGGGCAAAGTCAATTCGTAGTATCCGAAAAAGGAAAAAGCAAAGAACAAGAAAATCAAAAAGAAGAAAATATTGAGGCCGACATTGGTCGAAATATTGTTGAGTATATCGGGATTGATCGAATCGAGGAAATGAAACGGAATACTGAATAACAGGTAAATTGCCAGGATCGAGCCTCCATACAGCACCGACCTCCCAATACCACCAGATTTATTCTCTCCGCTTTTGGTGAAAAAACTGACCGTGAGTGGAATCATGGGGAAAACACAAGGGGTCAGAAGGGCCAGCAATCCACCCAAAAATCCTAAAATAAAAATCCGGGTATTTCCGGAGCCCTGAATGATGGTGTGATTATCTTCTTCTGCGACACAATTGATCGCTTCCTGCTGACCAAGCGCATCTGGGTCCAGATCATAATAGGCCATCAGGCCTGCAGCTATTTCCGAATCTGTGGCCCGCATTTCTGGTTGAACGGCATCCGGATCTATCAGGGCGATGGTTCCTGAAGCAGGATCAAAACTAAAACGTAAGGAAGGAGGAAAAATACAGTTCTCCGCCGTACAGGCCATATATTCGATACTGCCTTCCAGAGGTTCGGATTCCTCGTTGAACTGAATTTCCTGCAGAAGCGTAAAACCTTGCTTTACCTTGGTCACATCGACTTCAAATATTTCGTCGTAGGACTCAACGGATTCTATTGCCTCTTCTCTGAGGTCGGAAAAAATGTAGTTTTCCTGACCCGCATCTGGTACGATACCCAATGGAATGGGTCCGGCATCATCATCCATAGCACTGGAATACACATGCCAACCCTTATCGATCATTCCCTCAAAAACCAGGGTGGCTTTTTGGTCATCCCCGTTGAAATTTTCTACTCGCGCTGTCCAGGTTACTGGACGGGCCATTTCATCGGAAGCACCATCAGCACCCTCCGCTGACTCAAAACCGGAAAGATCGACTGAACCGAATGTCAGCCCTTCATCTTTTTTTTTTGGCTCGTCCGTCAGTTTCATGCCCCCATCTGTAGAAGATCCGTCGGAAGCTGGATCAAATCGAAATGTAAAATCCACCGGAGTTGGTGGCAGGCATCGCGTTTCATCGCAGGTCATGTATTCAACAAAACCAGAAATTTCACGGGTATCGGGGTCAACTTCAATCTCCTGTGTGAGAATAAGTTCGTCATGATACTTGACCACATCCATCTCAAAGATCTTGTCATAACCTCTTTCTTCTCTGCCCGATTCGGTGGCATCGCCCAGGATCTGAAAGCCCATGGTCGAATTAAAATTGATTGAAGTAGGCACTGGTCCTCCATCATCCAGATGCTGGGAATACACACTCCACCCACTTTCGATGTAGGCAGTAAATACCAGTTCCCATCTGTTTCCGTCTATATGAGTCTTAGAAAATTCCCATTCTACGGGATCTTCAATTTGGCCGAATAATGATATGGTCAGGCCCAGAAACAGCCAGGTTAAAGTACAGATCTTTCGCATCATGGTATAATCCTTTTAACTACTCGACAAACCAACAAAAACAAGGACAAAAAAGTGGTTCATTATCAATGATTTAACGTCGATTTAATGAATCATTCCTGCCCAACCGGAATTTTAAATAAATTTTCAAACAGGACCCGCCCTCCTTCCAGACCGACTATAGGCTCTGAGGCGCGTTCCGGATGCGGCATCATGCCAAAAACATTGCCCTTTTCATTACAGATTCCCCCAATGTTCTCCAGGCTGCCATTGAGGTTTACGGAATCATTGACATTCCCTTTACTGTCACAATAGCGATATAGGATCTGATCGTTTTTGACCAGACTTTCCAGGGTAGCGGGGTCACAGTAATATCGACCTTCTCCGTGCGCCATGGGCATGGTCAGCACCGCTCCTCTTTTCAGGGAATGGTTGATCAGCCGATTGTTGGTTTCCACCCGTAGATGGATATTTTTAGAAATATATTTTTGATTTTGGTTGGCCAGAAGCACGCCAGGCAGCAGACCCGATTCACACAAGATCTGAAAGCCATTGCAAATCCCGAATACATATCCCCCCTTTTCTGCATGGTTTATCACTGCATCCATGATATGAGAAATTCTCGCGATGGCTCCGCATCTCAGGTAATCCCCGTAAGAGAACCCACCGGGCAGAATAATACAATCCTCCGGTTCAAAGCCGTCCAGCGAATAATCCTTATGCCATATTTTTCGTACCTCCGCACCACAAAGTTCACCCAGTACGTAAACCATGTCGTCATCACAATTGGATCCGGGAAATACCACTACACCAAACTTCATAGCAACTGTTGATTTAAATTACCTCAAATATTGGTCAATCGAAGTCAGCACTTCTCATTGATGCACAAAGATACCATTTTTCAGACGAAATCCATTTTACACGGAGCGTCAATCAAATTAAAAAATACTGAAAAAGCACGGCCAGGATGAGGATCAGCAAATGTATGCTTTCCGCCACTGGTATTTTCCGAATATTCAAAACATACAGGCCAAGAAGAAAACCAACCGGTAACAGGATCAGTTGTAGCTCTTCAAGATGCACCCGAAAGCAGAGACCGAAAATCAGCGCTGAATATACCATCAGATAATACAGAAAGGTGAGCTTGTTGCGGACAAAAATATTGGTCCGTGTGACCACCGTCTGTATGACGGCCAACAGACCCAATACAAAAACCCCGATCAGGCTGGCCTTGATAATACCGTAACTCTGATATACGAATTCATATCTGAAAAGGACCAACGAATTTAAAATTTCCTGAAAGGCGGACAGAAAAACATCCTGCAAAATCCAGTACGCTGATAAAAAATACAGTGGAACCAGAAATCCGAGGATATACAGGAAAATATCCCGGGGCCTCACCAGAATGATCGTATTCGCCGCCACTATCAGAAATGGAACCAAATATATAAAGTTCAGGTCGCTGAAGACGGCCAGAGCCGCAAAAAACCCAGAGTTAAACAAGCGCTTGGAACGCTGATTACGATGAATGGTCTGAAATAAATGTGTGATGGCCAGAATCAGAAAAGTATTCCCCACCAGTATGGTGCTCATCGGATGCAGATCCGGGATCAGGGATAATACCAGGACATAAAATATGCCTGGAAAAAGAGAATTCCCGTAAGAAAGATTGTTTTGGGTCGAAAGCCTGTTGATCAATACAAACTGATAGAATATCATCAGAATAGAAACCAGTTTGTACCCTACCTGATTCTCTGAAAAGTTCCAGCCTAATAAATCATATGCGATCGATTCTCCTTCAACCGCTCCATAGTCGGTGAAAAAGGTAAACATCCTCAGCAACACCACGTAGATGAAGGCAATGAAATAATTCTGTAATCTATTCTTCCGAAAAAGATGTAACACTTCCGCTTGACAATTTGGTCGTAAAAGTAGTGAAAACGGGAGTATATATTTATGTCATCCTTCTTTATAACATTTAGGGTGTCTATATTTTTCTCTATCTTGCGCACCGTATATCTACACCTATGGCCGGAAGACTTGATGACATTAAAGCACCCGTCAAAGACGAATTAAAATTCTTTGAAAAGGAATTTAAGGAGGCGATGAAAAGTTCGGTGCCATTACTCAACCGGATCACCTATTATCTGACCCGGCACAAAGGCAAACAGATCCGACCTTTGCTGGTGCTACTGAGTGCTGAGCTTTCCGGTGGTATCGTGGATAAGACGTATCGGGCAGCCAGTCTGGTGGAACTGCTCCATACAGCCAGTCTGGTCCATGATGATGTAGTAGATGATGCGCTGGAAAGACGGGGGTTTTTTAGTGTTTTTGCCCTATGGAAAAAGAAAGCCGCTGTACTGATCGGGGATTATTTGCTGGCGCAGGGACTTTTGTTGGCAGTGCAACATAAAGATTACGATATCCTGGAAACAGTATCGGATGCGGTACGGCTGATGAGTGAGGGAGAGCTCCTCCAAATTGAAAAATCCCGGCAGCTTAATATTACCGAAGAGGAGTATTTCAACATCATTGAAAGAAAAACCGCCTCTCTGCTGGCCGCCGCCTGTAAAGCCGGCTCTATCTCCACCGTCGCTGATCCGGAGGACCCTGTGGTGCAGGACATGCTCGATTTTGGCCACCATATCGGTGTCGCCTTTCAAATGAAGGACGATTTATTCGATTACGGTAATAACAAGACCGGAAAACCGACCGGCAACGATATACGTGAAAAAAAAATTACGCTTCCCCTCATCCATACTCTGACTCATACGGACCCCAAAAACCGGCGACAAATCATCCGAATCCTCAAAAAGCGAAAAAAAACTAATGAAAAGGTGCATTTTGTCATCGATGAGGTACTCCGCGGTGAAGGCGTGAGCTATACAGAACAAAAAATGAACGAACATCTCCAAAAAGCCCGTACGATCCTGTTGAGATATGCACAGACTGAAGCTCGGGAGGCATTACTCCAACTCATAGAATTTATCGGAAAAAGGAACTTTTAATTATGGGCTATTAAGATCCCACATAAATTGGAAACAATTATGAGGTATGCATATTCTTTTGAACTAAAAATCCAGACCATAGCAACTACAAAACATTTAATATTACTGCATCATATACATTTCTTAGGAATATGAGTTAATACAATAACCAACAATTTAGCTTGTTTTATTTCAAAGATATCTGGATCTGTTTGCAATAACTTTGCATCTGCCATATTCAGACATCCTGAGCTTACCCCATTATTACGGATTATCAGCGGATAAATCCGTAAAACAGATTGTCGTGAAGATGACCGTAAAGAGTGAGTACTTCAGGGAATTAAATTCTGAATTTATGAACAGACCCTAATCATCTCCTGTTCAAGGGGCAAACCATCTGGCTTTGTACACCTTCATACCCGGAAAAGGAATTTTCTGAGCTGGATTGTGAAACGATACGTGATAGGTCCACCAGCTTTCCTCGGGTTCGGTATAGACGTATTGCCCTTTTGAGTTGAGCACAAGGCTTTTGATATTCTCGGCATCTGGAAATCCGTCGATTTTGCCAAAAGACTCCCGTTCAATGTCAAAGATCCAGGCACCCGTATGCTCGGTCAGGAGTAGGTGGTTGCCATCAGGTGTCAGGGATAGATCATGACCGCTTTCCCCGGGGATTGCCCACTCCCGATCCAGATTCATTTGACCGTTGTCCTGGTCGGTATAGAACCTCAACACATCATATCCCAGGGCATACAATCCATTTCGTTTCGGATCCCATACCACTCCGTGCGCTGAATACAGGGAATCTTCAAAAAGTAAATCCTTGTTCTCTATATCAAATACCAGGAGTTTGTTCCCCATTTGATGGGTGGAAGCCGCAGCGGCGAGACGGTTCCCCGGCAGGATCTCGATCGAATGAGCATTGGGTACTTCTGCATAAAATTGCACTTGCTTACTGTCGATATCCAGGATTGTCACTGCACCGGATGAAGAGGAAATCATCATCCGATTACCGTTGTCAAACACCTTGCAATCATCGATAGAATTAAAATTCCGGGCTCTCATACTTTCAGGAAGATCCATGGCTTCATGTGCATTCCATTCCCAGAGAATGACAGCAGAATCCGCAGTTGACCGTGTGGCATCTACGATGTACACGAAGTGATCGCCGCAGACCAAAATTTTTTCCTCACTGGAAACGGTCTGGTCTGTACATCCCGTCCAAACCGAGAAAACGGCACAAACCGCGAACAACAAAAATAAAACTCTGTTTCTCATAACTGGACCCGAAAGATAACCGATTCGTGTGGAATTTTGGTATAAAATCTTCCAAGCTGTTAAATTTTCCGGATGGACTAAGCGGGAATAGACCTGGAATTGGCTTTTCTTCGGCTGACCGCACTATCGGAATCCGATCCATTGTCAATGATGGTTCATCATTTCCACGTTCTCTCGAATTTGGTAGCCAAAACCAATAGGACCAGACTCAATCATCAATTCCCTAATCCTTTATCTTCTCTTGCACCTCCTTCCAATGTTTTAGTTGTTCCTTCCTCATCTCCTGAAGTTCCTGCCGGTATTTCTGTTGCTGTTCCCGTCTTAGTTCCTGAAGCTCCCGTTCCTTCGCGCGGATCTCCTTACTCAATTCCTGTAATTCCCGGGACCTGGCCTGCAAATCTTCATACTTTGCGGTCATCAACGGACCATTAAAATCGAAAAAAAGGCTGTCGGAATTGAAAGAGAATGCACCATGAGTGAACAGGGAATCCAGCCCGAATCCTTTCTGGAAATTCCCTTTTATTGAAAATTGGTTCCATAAGCTATCCATGTCCATTTTCGGAGGGGATGGAAAAGTAAAGGCAAAATGGGGAAAGGAGTCCGGAAAATACATCCTGAATGCATCTGCATCGGCACGAAGTCCGGATAGATTGAGGTGGATGGAGTCGAAATTGAGGCGGATAGAATCCAGATGTGCCCGGTTCAAACTCATCGCATTGGCATATGCATTGTGACCTTGTTTCAATCGGGCCTGCAGGGAATCCAGGTAGTGATGATCGGCTATATTTTCGCTGATTCGCAAACCCAGCAACCGGAGACTATCCTGCATTATCCGCATTTTATTTCCGTTCAGAACGATGGTGTCCTCTCCATTTATGATTACTTTCAAATGGCCATTTGACCGAACGATCATCGTTTTACTACCGGCAGGAATTGTATCTGAATTTACGATCGTGATCACCGTATCGCTGTCCGTAAACACCTGTCCAGTACGTTGGTGATCCGATACAGAAGAGCCTTTGCCGGACAGGATCACAGAATCCCGCTTTTTGATGGTCACTACACGTTTTGTATTTTGTGAAGCCGGAGGAATGGTATCGGTAATAAAGATAGCTGGTAGTTGTGCCTCCGGATTTTGGATTGCCGGAAAAAACTGGTTTTTACCGATGGAAAAAAGCAGGAAAACCCCGAGGAGCGAACCGTAATACCAAATGGAATGATCCGGCACATACCGCAGGGAGGGTTTGAAGCCCAACAAATATTTGATCCGGTCCAACAAGTCATTCGACTGGCCCCTCAATGCCATGGAAAGCGTGTGACTTTTCTGCATTTCTCCTATTTCACTCAGCGCTCTGGCGAGATCTTCTCTTTGACATCCGGCATCCAGCGCCCGTTGATCACAGCAAAACTCTCTTTCTCTGCGGGTCATGTAACTAAAGTACCACACAGCTGGATGATAAAAGAACAGGGTTTCCACTACCGTTTGTACGAGATTGATGAGAAAATCATGCCGCTCAATATGCGCCAGTTCATGAGATATGACCGCTTTGAGGATCTGAGGTGAAGTATTCGTTAACAGGGACAGGGGAATCAGAACAACCGGTTGGAATGCTCCGATCACCATGGGCATTTGCACCCGGACAGACGACCGGATCGACACTTTAAGGGGTAAATTCATTTGACTGATCACATCTTCGAGAAAGTCAAGTCGTTCCATGCCGATCGGATTGGAATGGGTCTTAATCCGATGGAGACTCCAGAAGTTTATGCCCATTCGGGTCAGGAGCAGGGTCACCCCCACCATATACATATAGGTTAGTGAGGTCACATTGGACTGCAGGAAATTTAAAATAGACTCCCACCACCCCACAGTAGTCTCTACCGACTGTTCCGGAACCCAAAAGGGAACCATTGTCATGGCGGTGACAGGGTCCGGTACTGCTGCAAATTTTCGGTACATCAGAATGAAAGTCAGGCTGGTCACTGATACGGAAATCACCATAAACAACAATGAAATCCGGTACCGGTACCCGGGTTTACGATCCTTCAGGGCGATCATAATGATATAAAATATCACAGCCAGCAGGGTCAGTTGCCAGATCGAATGGATCAGCGTCCAGCCCAGTGAATTGATGTATGTACTGCTCATCATGATTCTTGTTTTTTACGGTTTTCGTATTGATCGATCACATCGCGAATCTTCTGCAACTCCTCTTCGCTGGTATTCTTACTGCCTAGCAACTGCATCACCAGGCGGCTCGCACTTCCACCAAAAGTCGCCTCTATGAATGAATCCAGACGTGTTTGTGTGGTTTTCTTTTCATTTACCCGGCTATGATAAATATGTCCCCGACCCTGTACCTCCCGGCCGAGCATTTTCTTATCGGTCATGATTTGCATCATTTTGAGGGTTGTGGTATAGCCCGTCTTTTTCTCTTCACTCAAGAGGTCGTGAACCTGTCGGACCGTCATAGGGCCGTGCTTCCAGAGTAGTTGCAATATTTCCAGTTCGCCATCAGTGGGTTCATGCTTCATTTCATCAGATTGTGGTTCATAAAATCTTCTTTTTCTTCTGCCTTTGGGTTTGATGATTCAAATATATACGATTCATTTCGTAGGTGCAACAATAGTACGATCATTTTCGTAGTTAAATTTTTCGAAACAAGAATTTTAACATTTTGATGACACTAAAAAATAAGTATCTTGTCTTTACAACCGAATGAAATGAAACCAAATATCCGTATTGAATACTGTCCCAAATGCAGGTGGTTACTGAGGTCAGCCTACATAGCCCAGGAAATTCTGTCCACATTCGAGAACGATTTGGATTCGGTCACGCTCACACCGGGTGAAGAAGGGGGTGTATTCAAAATATTCATCGGGGAACGCTTGCTTTTTGACCGTGTAACGCACGGCGGATTTCCTGAAATCAAGGAACTGAAGCAGTGGATTCGGGATGAAATCGAACCAGGTCGTGACCTGGGTCATATCGACAGATGAATCGATTGACGATCCAGGTGGTGGGGGCTGGGGAGTTGGAGCTCCAGCCTCCCGCCTTGCAGTTGGGAGGTAAACTCCAACAAAATAGGAGGGGATGGAACGCA
>CBFGVZ010000139.1:0-9793 GCA_965652315.1 uncultured Saprospiraceae bacterium
CTCCAACAAAAAAGGTAGATTTTCTACAGAGCTGGGGCTCTGTAGACCCAGGGGCTGTGGAGGACAATTCCAGGATCACGGTCATCCAACTCGATCCGGATGGGAAACCGACGCTGGAAAAACTAAACAGGTTACGATTCCGGCACCAACACAATCTTCCGCAGATCGAGCATAGCTCCTTCTTCTTTTTTATTGCCGGATTTGAAAGTCAGCCTGTTAAGGCCCGATTTAAGTTTGATTGTGCCGATCATTGCTGTACGGAAAGTGAACCAGGAACCGGTTTTTTGTACCACGCCTTTGATTTTATTCCGTTCTCCTTCCAGAATAAAGGTTTTCCCAGACCGGGCGTCATCGACCGTCCATTCCAGATACGCCTTGTATTTTCCGGCTTTATCCACCTGCACATCCCAATGCGCCTCATCCTCCGTATTGAACCAACCAAATGCCTTCCATTCCGGCATATACTGGATATTGGGCCCTACGCTTTCGGCATCGGCGGCCCACAACACATATCGATTGTCCGCCTCAGCCTTCACGGTTTTCAATTGATTTTCTTTCGGCCGGTCGGTGGAGAAAGCCGGGGGCATCAGATCGTGGACTGCATCGACGATTATTTCTTCTATTTCGGTCGAAAACGGCGATGGTTTATCGTAATAATACATACTGGATTCGGCTTCGTAGCCCCCTTCTTTGATCACCCGTTCTGAAGCGATATAGCAGGGCACTTCATTCATATAACCATTGACCCACATGAGTTCGGCACCCAGGGATTCCTTGATGCGGTAGGAATAATCCACCACGACTTCACCCGCCAGATTCACCATAGCCATTTCATCCCCAAAGGCCCAGACCTGAACGGGATAAGACAGAGACTTTGGAATAGGTTGACCCCGCAATACACGTTCCAGGGCTAGCCGGGCATAATACCCTTTGATAGTCTGGTCCTTTTCCGCCAGTTCGATCAATTCCTCCGTGTCAGGTATTTTTTCAAATGGCAGGTCCACCCTTTTGAGATAACAATCGGGAATGCTGGTCAGAGTATCGAGCTGCGCGGTCAGCAATCGATCCACCTGATCGGCGATGGCCAGTCCGTGCGCCTTCATATCGCCCAGGGTGCCTCGTGGATTGGGATTGGCATCCCCCCCACAACCGATAGCGATCATCGCCATGGTACCCGGATGGCGCTTTTCTATATTGAGTTTGGCTTCGCTCATCCAATCCCCATGTATCTCATTCACAGATCCGCCCAGCGTGGTACCATGACAGGCATAACTGACCAGGATATTCCGCAGATCCCCATCGGGGCTGGTGATCCGCAGAATGGGTAGAGCTGTATCGGTTGGCCCGCCCTGCGCCCTTCTGTTTTTGGCAAAATGGGCCTGACCCTGTCCCCAGGCCACGATGGCTGGTGCCCGGCTGGACATGGCTTTGTCCACGGTCTCCAGTACCGCATCGATTACCTGATCATTGTACCGGGCAATATGCTCCAATTCAGCTACCGTCAGCAGAGAATCACTGAAAGTGGCGCCCCGGTACTGGAGAATATTGATGATATTGCCTACTTCGGGCGCTCCATGCGTGTGGGAGGCACTGATGGCTATGTGTGCCGGATCAATGCCCCATTTTTCCCGGATTCCGTCCAATATGTGGCTGGTCATGTAGTCCGACAGGCCCACCAGATCCAGCGTGATAAAAATTGCGGGATCCTGGGAATCGTTCCCCAAAACCATCGTTTTAGCTTCCAGACGATGGATGATGTCGACCGCTTCCGATTTGCTGCGGGCTCCGTATCCCCCAAGTCGGATAGGCATTTCAGGAGTGATGTCGGCACGACCCAGACCCACTTCGATCAGGGGCTGAGGTGTGGGTTGGCTGGCGACCAGGCTATCATTATAAAATAAAATCAACAAAAAAGAAATCAATGTGGTCCACCTGGTGGAAAGCGCGTAAAGATTCATTTTACATTAATGGTTTTGTCAAGGAAATCTAACTACAATTTTTCGGAAATATATTCATTCTTTTTCGATGGTCTGCCCGGCTCAACTCCTTTTCAGGAAGGCCACCAGATCCGCCATTTCTTCCACGCTGATGATTTCATCCCATCCGGCGGGCATCATGGAATAGTCCAGGGTTTTCAGTGATTTGATCTCGGTCCGGCTGATGACCTGGTCTTCCAGACCTACGTTCCGGATGGTGACCGCCGTGGGCGATTCGTCTGCGATCACGCCCTGAATCTGATCTCCGTTCTGCAATTCGATCTGCCACAATTCGTACCCCACCGTGATTGATGCACCCGGAAACAGGACCTGCGAGACGATGCCCTCCGGACTCCAGCTATATACCGTACTGAGATCCGGTCCGATCGCCTTCCCGATCTTTCCATCGACCTGATGACAAATGGCACAGTTCTTTTCATATACCTTCCGGCCGTTTTCTGCATCGCCCTTCATATCCAGGACAGCTTTATACTCCTCGTTGAGCTCCGCTTCTTCCTTTTGACTGAAGATCGCCCTGGCCCTCCTTTTAATAGCATCATCCGCATAAGTCATATACCGGACCCTACGGTAAAAATCCACCGCTGACTTTTGGACCGTCCCTTTCTCCAGTGCATCGAGGAAGAGATTCACCTGTTCAGGGGAGGATAAATGGGCCTGGACGGCAGTCTGCCGGAGCTGGGGGGACAATTGATCCCAATGCGACAGCGTGTATTGACTCATCGCCACACCATCAGCCTCATTCAGCGCATTCAGAGCTGCCACCTGTACCGCAGCATCTTCCTCCGGATGGATGAGGTTTTGGTAAAAAGGTATATAATGCTCCGGTTCAGCCAGACTGATCAACCGAATGATCTCAGCCCGACGCTCTCCAGTCAGGTCGCGGTTCAACGCCATATCGTCCAGTTTGGCTTTCAGCGCAGCATCCTCTTCCAGTAAACCCTCAACGCCAATGGCCTCCAACATAGTCAGGGCAGCAGTCCGGTCTGCCTTCAGGTCATTCGTAAGAAATACCTCCATTAAAGCGGGTTTTTGACCTACAATTTCCGGGATGATCGCTGGATTCTGATCCACGCCGCGTGCCAGGCCGGTCAGGACCGAATTTTCCCATCCATTCTTCTGCCCGGTCTGGATATGAGAAATGGCCGTAGGAAGGAGTTCGGTCAGGTAACCGGTTTCATTGCCGGTGACCAACAGTTCACTCAATCTATTGATCAGGGAGTTGTAAGCAGCGTGGTCCTCATCATACGAATCGATCAGATTTTCCAATACCCCCGTAGCCTGGAATGATTCGGCACTCAATGCTGCGATTTGGATCCAGGAATTATCGAGATCGCGAATCAAAATATCATACCGGGCTTGAGCTGCCTTTTCGGATTGGACAAAACCCAGGGTGCAAAGCAATTGAAACCGCACTTTGGGATCGACGTCGTCCGTCATGCTCACCAGGAAATTGATCAGTTCCGGAGCATGGTCCAGATATTTTTCGGCAATCCGGATCGCATTTTCCCGTACGCCTGCCACTGGATCAGCCAGACCTTTCAGGATGATTTCCGGGTCGGACAAACCCAGACCGTCCAGCGTCCACAAAGCATGCAGCCGAGCCAGGTCCGACCGCCCCCCGGCAAAAATTTCAGCCCCGGGATTTTTTTCAGGATTTAAAATTAAACTTTTCAAAACTGGTCCTACGGAATCATCGTTGCGATCGATCAGCAGTCGTTGTGCATTCATCCGCCACCAGGCATTGGGGTGAGACAGATAAACCACCAGTGAATCCGACGAGACCTGACTCAGGGGCAGTGCATCCGTCCAGGATTTTTTATCCGACCCTTCGTAGGTCACGCGATATATCCGGCCCATATTCGATCCATTGTACAACTCCCCCGATTCGATGGCTTCCTCTGACATCCATTCCGGGTGCTCGATGATCTGGCGATAATAATCCAGGACATACAAAGCACCGTCAGGACCCGTGTACATATTCACTGGCCGAAACCAATAATCAGTAGATGCCAGGAATTCTTTGGTGGGCGTTTCGATCCTTTTAGCCTTAAAACTCGTGAGATCATCTTCAAGAACATCGACGTGTACAATATTGGACACGGGCTCCGCTACGAAAGTGATGTTCTTATCGTAAGGGGCCGGGAATGCACCCCCTTTATAGGCTGTGATCCCGCAGGCTGAAGTAAATACGCCCTCGCTGGTCAGCAATTGTTTTTGCGGTCGCGTCGTAATGGAATACACTTTTGTTCCGTGATCGGAAAGCGTCTGTATGGTGTAGGGGACGAGCAGGTTGGGATTTCGCTTCAGATAGGGAGCGGCAAGGACTTCGTGATAAATGTGATTGGAATTGTTGCTCAGTAAATGGTGCCCCCACTCGTCAAAGGTGCGGCTGAACTGGGTCGAACCTGAGGTGAGTTCCAGTTCCCACGAATCCGGTTTGAACCGGACGGTCCGGCCACTTCCCTGAGGGGCCAGTTTGGGCTCCTGCGGATGACCGGGAAAATACACTTCGGTACCCAATTTCCCGAAAAGATCGTTGTACATCTGGTAACTGCCACCCGCTTCGGAAGTCAGATAAATCCAGTTGTCCAGACCATAGATCGGTCCCCCGGCGTTCATCTGCGCGTTGGAAAAAGCAAATCCAGTCAACAAAGTATCCCTGATATCGGCTACACCATCGCCATCACCGTCTTCCAGGTACAGGATTTCCGGCGCATCCGCCACGATAACGCCGTTTTTCCACCGCATGATACCAAACGGCCACATCAGCCCTTCCACAAACACCGTACTTTTATCCAATATTCCATCTCCATCGGTATCCCTGAGCAATTTGACACGACCCTGACCGCTTTTGTCCAGGGGGTAACCGTGCATTTCCACGACATAAAACAATCCGTTTTCGTCAATTACCATGTCCACCGGATCGACCACCAATGGTTCGGAGGCGACCAGTTCTACTTTAAAGCCCGGCGGCGCGGTCAATGATTCCAGTGCTTCCTGCGGCGGAAGGGCTCCGTTGGAATACTCGATGCCCGTGTCGTAGGAGCAGGCCCCTGAGAGCCATATTGAACAAAAAACAAAACTCCGAAGGAATAGGTGAACGACCTGTTTTGACATTTTCTGCAGATTGTTGGATGGTAAATGAGGGACTAATTCAATTTTAAAACTGTCCTGACTTTCTGGTGTGAAATGTAGCAAATTCATTTGGGTCTGGTTGGATTTTCACCGTAAATATTGTCGTACACATTTCGTTTTTTATATGGATATGGTCGCACCGCCAGGTCCGGGTCCAGGTGGGAGACCAACCAGTTGTGGTAAATATGGCATTCATTCTCCGGTTCACCTCTTATTCCGATGGCAAATTCCATTGCCCGGAAAGTGTTGTTGTAAAGGTGGATATTTCGGTAACGTTCACAATATATCTTAAATATTTAACATCTGCAAAATGTGAGCGAAAATTGGGATCAAAATGATGGACTCTGCTGATGGGTTTAAAAGATGGAAGGTGTGTCAAAGTTGTTGATTCAGGGGATCTGGGATAATTTCCTAATTTAGCCCTACGAAAACAAGAATCATCATGGCTGCAAAAATCATCAAATGGGGAATTATCGGATGCGGGGATGTGGCCGAGGTCAAGAGCGGACCAGCCTTTCAAAAGGCATCCCAGTCAGAATTGGCTGCTGTGATGCGGCGAAGCGGGGATAAGGCCAGAGATTTTGCCCGTCGGCACCATGTAAAACACTGGTACGATGATGCTTCCGAGCTCCTCCGCAATCCGGAAATCAACGCCGTTTACATCGCCACTCCTCCTGATAGTCATGTGGAGTATGTCCTGCAGGCTATTGCTGCTGGTAAAGACGTTTATCTGGAAAAGCCAATTGCCCGGTCGTCAGAGGAAGCCTACCGGATTTCCAAAGCCCTGGAAGGTCAGCCTACCAAACTTACCGTAGCGCATTATCGCCGGATGATGGATGCATTCCGAAAAGCGAAACAGTTGCTGGATGAAGATGCCATCGGGAAAGTACGTCTGGTGGATATCAGGATTCTGCAACCTGCCCGGTCCGATCTGATCGCTGAGACAGCGTACAATTGGCGATTGGATCCTGCAGTATCCGGTGGCGGGTACTTTTGGGATCTGGCGCCACATCAGATCGATCTGATGTTATCGTGGTTTGGTCCGCCGGTCCGGGTCCATGGATTTGGAGTCAACCAGGAAAATGAGAAAACTCCAAATGACATGGTACAGGGCATTATGGAATTCCAGAACCGATTACAATTTCGAGGGGCATGGGCCTTCAACGTAGCTGAATCGGATCAGATGGATCGTTGTACAATCTATGGGAGTGAAGGATCGATCCGATTTTCTTTTTTCGGAGCGGAGGTCCATCTCGTGCGACCGGATTCTACCGAACATTTTCAGTTTCCAACCCTGGACCACGTCCAGCAACCCATGATCAATGCGACCGTACAGTATTTCCTGGGGAACGGGGACAATCCCTGTTCCATCGAAGAGGCTATCAGGGGTATGCAGGTGATGGAGGGATTGTCGGGGAGATAGGGTTTTCCATACTATAGAACCCCGGATAGCCGGAAGTTTTCATGGTTATCCGCTCATGTGTCGAATTATTCGACATTACATTTAAAATATGTCGTATATTGCGACATATGTACCTCAACAATCATACTTATTACAGCCTCCGTTACGGCACGCTTTCTCCGCAGGAACTGGTGGATCAGGCCCTGGCGTGCGGTTTGGACCGGGTCGTAATAACCGACATCAACAACACCTCGGGCCTGCTCGAATGGTACAAGGCGTGCCGTGAAAAAGGCGTGATCCCCATCGCCGGCATCGAATTCCGGCAGGACAACCAGGTGCGGTATATCGGTATCGCCCGCAACGAAGAAGGGTTCCGGGAACTGACCGCCTTGCTGACCGCCCATCTGATGGATGGAAAGATGATCCCCCGCATTGCACCGGAATGGAAACACGCCGTGGCCATTTATACCGCTCTGCCCAAACCGGTCGAATCGTTTCAGCAGCACGAATACTACGGCGTCCGCCCCGACGAGGTGAACGCGTTGTATTCTTCGCCGCTGCGCCAGCACCTGGATCGGCTCGTGGCCCTGGCACCCGTTACTTTTCACCGGGACGACGGCCATCGGGTACACAAGCTCCTCCGGTGTATCGATGAAAATATCGTCATCGGTCACCTGCGCGATTACCCCATCGCGGCGGAAGACGAATATATGCGCCCCGTGGAAGAACTGAAACGCTCCTACGCCGCATACCCCCAGATCATCCACAATACCGAAGCCCTGCTCGCGCAATGCGAATATACCATGCAGCTCGGCGTGGCCAACAACCGGCAATTTTTCACGCAAAACCGGGCAGAGGATATGGCGTTGCTGACCAAACTGGCCCATCGCGGCTGCAAGCAGCGTTACCCCGGCAATCCGCGGGCCATGGAACGCATCAACAAAGAACTGGGCGTGATCGACCAACTGGGCTTCGCCACCTATTTTCTCATCACCTGGGACATCGTTCGGTATGCCCAGAGCGTAGGTTACTACCACATCGGACGGGGCAGCGGAGCCAATTCCATCGTGGCATTTTGCCTCTTTATCACCGACGTGGACCCGCTCGAGCTCGACCTCTACTTCGAACGTTTCATCAATCCGTACCGCTCCTCCCCTCCCGATTTTGACATCGACTTCAGTTGGAACGAGCGCGACGACGTCACCGATTACATTTTCAAACGGTACGGCCGGGAGCGCACCGCCCTGCTCGCCACCTACAACACCTTCAAAGGACGGTCCATCATCCGGGAACTCGGTAAAGTATTTGGTCTGCCCAAGGTGGACATCGACATTCTGGTGAACGAACCCCTGGCCACGGAAAAGCACCACGCCTACGGCAAACACATTTTTTATTTCGGGAAAAAACTGGAAGGACTGCCCAATCATCTGTCCATCCACGCCGGTGGTATCGTGATCAGCGAACGACCGCTTTACTACCATACGGCTCTGCAGATGATGCCCAAAGGATTTCCCATCGTCCAATTTGACATGTACGCCGGAGAAGATATGGGCTTTTACAAATACGACATTCTCAGCCAGCGAGGACTCGGGCACATCCGGGATGCGGTGGATTATATCCGGGAAAACCGGCACGAGTCGGTAAATGTCCACGACGTGGCCCGGATCAAATCGGACCGGGGTGTCATAGCGCGGTTGCGTTCGGGTAACTGCATCGGTTGTTTTTACATCGAATCGCCGGCCATGCGGGGCTTGCTGCACAAACTCCATTGTGACAATTACGTAGCCCTGGTGGCGGCCAGCTCTATCATCCGACCGGGGGTGGCCAAAAGCGGTATGATGCGCGAATATATCCGTCGGGCCCACCATCCCGAGAGCTTTGACTACCTGCACGAGACCTACGAGACCCACCTGAAGGAAACCTACGGCGTGATGGTGTATCAGGAAGATGTGATGAAGATCGTCCACCATTTTGCCGGTCTCGATCTGGACGAATCGGACATCCTGCGCCGGATCATGACGGGCAAGAAAAAATCCTCCGATACGTTCCGCAATCTGCAGGCCAAATTTTTCCGCAACGCCCGGGAGCGGGGCCACGACCCGGAGCTGACGAAGGAGGTGTGGCGGCAGGTGGAAAGCTTCAGCGGGTATTCATTCTGCAAGGCGCATTCCGCGAGCTTTGCCGTGGAATCGTTTCAGAGCCTGTACCTGAAGACCTACTATCCGCTGGAGTTTATGGTGGCGGTGATCAACAACTTCGGCGGATTCTACAGCACCGAGCTTTACGTGCACGAAGCCCGGATGGCCGGAGGGAATATTGAGCCGCCTTGTATCAACCACAGCCGTTATCTCACGCACATCGAAGGAGAGGATATTTACATCGGTTTTGTCCACATCCGGGAGCTGGAACGGAAGGTAGCGACGAACATCCTCGAAGAACGGGAAGCCAACGGACCGTTCCGCAGTTTCAGCGATTTCCTGCACCGCGTGCATCTGTCCCGGATCCAGCTCGATCTGCTAATCCGAATCGGCGCATTCCGGTTTACTGGCCTGAACAAGTACGAACTGATGTGGGAAAAAAATGCTTTTCGAACCGCCGAAACGGCCGTCTGCGGGATGAGCGATTTGTTTGAATCCGAACGGGAAACCTTTACGCTCCCGCGGTTTGAGATAGTGCCGCACGAACAGGCCTTTGACGAAATCGAACTTTTGGGGTTTCCGCTCTCATCGCCGTTTGACCTGATAAATGAATCGTGTTTGTCGGAGGAAGTCCGTCATCGCGAATGTCCGGCGTTGGGATTGAGTGAACGGGATGGACAGGTCGTGGCGATGCTTGGATATTATGTGTGCCGAAAGCATGTTACTACAGTGAATGGAAAACACATGAATTTTGGAACGTGGCTGGACCGGGCGGGCCGGTTTTTTGATACCGTTCATTTTCCGCCGGTATTGGCCCGATGTCCGTTCAAAGGGAAAGGGATGTATGCAATCCGTGGCCGGGTGGTGCTGGATTTCGGGTTTCCGGGTGTGGAAGTGATTCACATGGAGAAAGTGCCTTACGTAAGTGATGAACGATATTAGGAGCTCCAATCTGACGGGGCAGAGTGGAAAGAGGTGATTGTTTGGATGTGAAAGCTGGAAGCTCTGAATGCTTTCAAGTGGATCGGTAAACCAGCAAGAAGTCTGAAGCGCCGGGAAGGGTTGCCTGCCTACCTTGCAGGTACTGCAGGCAGGCCGAGCCGGGATGTTAAATGTTTTCA